>NZ_JBFAYB010000014.1:0-124963 GCF_040681075.1 Streptomyces sp. NPDC051907
GCGGGATGTACGAGCTGAAGCCCTCCGAGGAGACGGCCGCCCGGGCGGTGGCCGCGTCCGTGGAGTTCAGCGCGTATCTGCGGGAGTTGATCGCCCCTCGGCGTATGCGACTACTTCTTGATGTTGTTCAGGCAGAGCACGAACTGCTTGCCCGAGCTGCGGCGGCCGCCGCTCGTCTGCTCGAAGTAGCCCATGTCGGCCTTGCCCTCGCAGATCGTGGTGTCCGAGGTGTCCGCGTGCACGGAGACGACCTTGAACTCGGCCTTCGCGCCGCCGCACTCCACGACCTCGAGATCGGGAGTGCCCGTGGATCCGTTGTTCGTCATGCAGTCGCCGGCCTCTGCCTTGTCGGCGTCGTCCTGGCTCATCAGGTAGAAGATTCCGAAGGCGATCAACGCGATGACGGCGACGACTATCTTCAGGATCGTCTTGATGCCGAGGCCCCCACGACGGGGAGCGGGCGGCGGCGGAGCCTGCCACTGCTGCTGCGGGTAGGGCTGGCCGGGCTGCTGCGGACCCGGGTGCTGTTGCGGGTGGCCGTACCCCTGCTGGGGCTGCTGCGGATATCCGTAGCCGGGCTGCGGCGGGTACGGCTGAGGCGCCTGCTGGGCATACGGATCAGGGTGCCCGTAAGCACCTTGGCCCTGCTGCGGCGGGTAAGTCATGCTGAAGTCCCCCAGTGAAAACACGCGAAGCGGAAGCTCGCGATCAATGTTTGACGCGCGCACGCTATATGACGGCGCCAACACGCTTCCAACGGGCCATGGTTGCGGCCACCGCTGCATAGACGACCGCGACCGCGACGACCAGGGGGACCGATCGGCCGTCGGGAGGCAGGACCAGCGCGGCGACCCCCGCGGCGCAGACGAAGGCGACGTTGAAGAGCACGTCGTACAGGGCGAAGACCCTTCCGCGGAACTCGTCGTCCACCGACACCTGCACCACTGTGTCGGTCGCGATCTTCGATCCCTGGGTGATGAGCCCCAGGACGAAGGCGGCGATCATCATCGGCACGGGGGCGAAGGGCAGCGCCAGGGCGGGTTCGAGCACGGCCGCCGCCCCCGCGCACGCCACCACCCACCCGAACTGGCCGAGCCGGCCGACTGCCCAGGGAGTCACCACCGCCGCGGCGAAGAACCCCGCGCCAGAGACGGCCACCGCCGCACCGAGGAGCGCCAGGCCCTCCGACTCCCCGTCCGACCAGCCGTAGCGGCAGAGCATCAGAACCATCACCGTCAGCGCGCCGTAGCAGAAGCGCATCACCGTCATCGCGGCCAGCACGCGGGCCGCGGCGCGGCGTTGTGCCAGGTGGCGCAGTCCGGCCTTCAGCCCGTGCGCTGTGGACGACAGTGCGGCGACGAGCCGCGGCTGGATCAACTCCGGGTCGGGACCGAGCAGATCACGCGCGATCCGCAGGGCCGCCAGAGCCGAGCAGAGGTAGAGCGCTGCGCCGAGCAGCACCACCGCGGCGTCGGAGTCCGAGGCCACCAGCCGCACCGCGAAGGCGAGCCCCCCACCCGCGGTGGCGGCGAGGGTGCCGGCCGTCGGCGACAGCGAGTTCGCCATGACCAGTCGGTCGTCGTCGACCACCCGGGGCAGTGAGGCCGAGAGCCCGGCCAGCACGAAACGGTTGAGCGCCGTGACGGACAGGGCGGAGGCGTAGAAGAGCCAGTCGGGCACGGAGGCCAGGATCAGCAGGGCGGTGCCGCAGGCGAGCAGCGCCCGCAGCAGATTCCCGTACAGGAAGACCTGACGGCGCTGCCAGCGGTCCAGGAGAACGCCGGCGAATGGGCCGACCAGGGAGTACGGCAGCAGCAGCACCGCCATGGCGGAGGCGATGGCGGCCGGTGAGGTCTGTTTCTCCGGAGAGAAGACCACGTACGTGGCGAGCGCGACCTGATAGACGCCGTCGGCCGACTGGGAGAGCAGCCGGACGACCAGCAGTCGGCGGAAGCCGGACAGTCGCAGGAGTACGCGCAGATCACGTACGACAGACATGCGATCAAGCCTCACACACGAGGAGGGTCCCCGGGCGTATTACCCGGGGACCCTCCTCAGTCGAGCTGGCGAACGCTTAGCGCTCGACCTCGCCCTGGATGAACTTCTCGACGTTCTCGCGGGCCTCGTCGTCGAAGTACTGGACCGGCGGGGACTTCATGAAGTACGAGGACGCGGAGAGGATCGGGCCGCCGATGCCGCGGTCCTTGGCGATCTTCGCGGCGCGCACGGCGTCGATGATGACGCCCGCGGAGTTCGGGGAGTCCCACACCTCGAGCTTGTACTCGAGGTTCAGCGGGACGTCGCCGAAGGCGCGGCCCTCGAGGCGCACGTACGCCCACTTGCGGTCGTCCAGCCAGGCCACGTAGTCCGACGGGCCGATGTGGACGTTGTCCTCACCGAGCTCGCGGTCACGGATCTGGGAGGTGACGGCCTGCGTCTTGGAGATCTTCTTGGACTCAAGGCGCTCACGCTCGAGCATGTTCTTGAAGTCCATGTTGCCGCCGACGTTCAGCTGCATCGTGCGGTCCAGGACGACGCCCCGGTCCTCGAAGAGCTTCGCCATCACGCGGTGCGTGATGGTGGCGCCGACCTGGGACTTGATGTCGTCGCCGACGATCGGGACGCCAGCCTCGGTGAACTTGTCGGCCCACTCCTTGGTGCCGGCGATGAAGACCGGGAGGGCGTTGACGAAGGCGACCTTGGCGTCGATGGCGCACTGCGCGTAGTACTTCGCAGCGTCCTCGGAGCCGACGGGCAGGTAGCAGACGAGAACGTCGACCTGCTTGTCCTTGAGGATCTGGACGATGTCGACCGGGGCCTCGGCGGACTCCTCGATGGTCTGGCGGTAGTACTTGCCCAGGCCGTCGTAGGTGTGGCCGCGCTGGACGGTCACGCCGGAGTTCGGCACGTCGCAGATCTTGATGGTGTTGTTCTCGCTGGCGCCGATGGCGTCGGCCAGGTCGAGGCCAACCTTCTTGGCGTCCACGTCGAAGGCGGCCACGAACTCGACGTCGGAGACGTGGTAGTCGCCGAACTGGACGTGCATCAGACCCGGCACCTTGCCGGCCGGGTCGGCGTCCTTGTAGTACTCGACGCCCTGCACCAGCGAGGCGGCGCAGTTGCCCACGCCGACGATGGCTACGCGAACCGAACCCATTCCGGTTGCTCCCTGTTTGATCTCGGTATTCCGGATGAAACCCTGCGGACCGCAGAGCCTTACTTGGCGGTGTCGTCGGACGGATCCGGCCGGGTGGAGGAACCCGGGGGCGTGCCCCCGGAGGTCTCCGTCTCCCCGTGCCGGGGCAGGCCGCCCGTCTCTCCAGGTGTGTTGTCCTGCTGAGGTGAGCTCTGGGGGCGTTGATCCCGCCCCGCCCGCTCGCTCTCGATGAGCTCGTTCAGCCAGCGCACTTCGCGCTCCACGGATTCCATTCCGTGACGCTGCAGCTCAAGCGTGTAGTCGTCGAGGCGCTCGCGCGTACGGGCCAGGGAGGCACGCATCTTCTCCAGACGCTCCTCCAGCCGGCTGCGACGACCCTCGAGCACCCGCATCCGCACTTCGCGCTCCGTCTGGCCGAAGAAGGCGAAGCGAGCCGCGAAGTGCTCGTCCTCCCAGGCGTCCGGGCCGGTGTGCGACAGGAGCTCCTCGAAATGCTCTTTGCCTTCTGCCGTCAACCGATAGACGATCTTCGCGCGCCGTCCTGCGAGTGAAGCGGCGAGGGCTTCCTCGGCGGCGCTTCCCGGCTCTTCGATCAACCAACCGCTGGCGACCAGCGTCTTGAGGCAGGGGTAGAGGGTCCCGTAGCTGAAGGCCCGGAAGATCCCCAGCGAGGTATTGAGCCGTTTGCGCAGCTCGTAACCGTGCATGGGAGCCTCGCGGAGCAGACCGAGTACGGCGAACTCGAGGATGCCGGAGCGTCTGCTCATCGTCGCCTCCCTCGCCGATCCCGGTCTCTTATGTCGTGCTGATGTATCGACTCGATACATCAGCACGATAGAGCCGCGTGCTTGCTGCGACAAGAGGGGTCATCGTGAACGGCGTCACATCGTCAATTCATAGGGCGCAACTTGCCTGATTTGGTGTGAACTTCAGTGTTAGGGGTGTTTTGACCGTGCGTAGTCTGTCCGGCATGCAGACCGCCGGGAACCATGTGACGCCTGTGAGCGTCATCGCCGTGGATGCACGGACGCTGAGTCCTTCAGGGACCGGGTCCGTATCCATTTCGGGGGGACCGGAAATCAACTGCCGCTTCCAGGCGTCTCGCCTGCCCGAGGAGTAGTCGTTCGATGAGCGAGCACCGTCGCAAACCGCCGCAGGCGCAAGGTGGCGGGCGTGCCGGGGCCAGGCGGGCCGCCCAGCAGCCCTCCGGCCGCCGTGCAGCCCAGCCCCGCGGCGCAGCAGCGTCCCCTTCCGCCTCCTCTGGTGAGGAGCGTCCGTTCAGCGGCCGGGCCGATGCCCGGCGCGCCGCGCAGCGCGGTGGCAGCCGCCGGCGCCCGGACGAGTCCGCGAGCGTCGGCCATGGCGGCCGGGGCGGCGGCAGGCGTGGCGGCGGCGGTGGCGGCGGGGGCCATGAGGTTCCCGGCCGCGGTCGCGGGGGACGCCCGCCCAAGAAGCGGTTCATCGACTATCCGCGCCATAACAAGTACGGATGGCGGCGCTGGGTTCCGTCGTGGAAGCTCGTCACCGGGCTCTTCCTGGCCTTCGTCGGCGGTGTGATGACCGCTGCCACCATCGCGTACGCGATGGTGGAGGTCCCGATCCCGGAAGAGACGGCCACCGCGCAGAACAACGTCTACTACTGGGCCGACGGCACCCAGATGGCAGCCACCGGCGGTGAGATCAACCGGCAGATCATCGGGATCGAGCAGATCCCCGAGGCCATGCAGAACGCGGTGATCTCCGCGGAGAACAAGTCGTTCAAGACCGACTCGGGCATCGACCCGATGGGCATCACCCGCGCCGTGGTCAACATGGCCAAGGGCGGCCAGACCCAGGGCGGCTCCACGATCACCCAGCAGTACGTGAAGAACGCCCACCTCGGTGACCAGTCGCAGACCTTGAGCCGCAAGGTCAAGGAGCTGTTCATCTCGATAAGGGTCGGCACGGACATGGACAAGTCGGAGATCATGGCCGGCTATCTGAACACCTCGTACTACGGGCGCGGCGCCTATGGAATCCAGGCCGCGGCCCGCACGTACTACGGGAAGAACGCCAGGGACCTGAACCCGAGCGAGTGCGCCTTCCTCGCCGCGCTGCTCAAGGGCCCGACGTACTTCGACCCCGCGGGCGCCACCGACATCGACACGACGGCGACCAAGGAGAAGAACCTCGAGCGCGCCAACGAGCGCTGGGGCTGGATCCTCGACGAGATGGTCAAGGACGACCACCTGCCCGCGGCCGAGCGGGAGAAGTTCAAGAAGTTCCCGATGCCGGACAGCCCGAAGAAGAACGCTCAGCTGAGCGGCCAGATCGGCTATCTGGTGGACCTGGCCAAGTCCAACTTCCTCAACAACAACGAAGAGGGCATCGACGCCAAGCGGCTCTCCCAGGGCGGCTACGAGATCCACACGACCTTCGACAAGAAGAAGGTCCAGGAGCTCGAGAAGGCCGTCAAGAAGGTCCGCGAGAAGAACATCAAGCCCGACAAGCGGCCGAAGACGGACACGCACGTCCAGTTCGGCGGCGCCTCGGTCGAGCCGAAGACCGGCAAGATCATCGCCATCTACGGCGGCGAGGACGCGACCAAGCACTTCACCAACAACGCCGACCGGACCGGCGCCCAGGTCGGATCGACCTTCAAGCCGTTCGTGCTGGCGGCCGCCATGCGCGACGGCGTGCGCGACCCACGGCTGGGTCCCGAGCAGTCGGCGGTGGAGCGGACCCTCGTCGACCCCGACAAGAGCCGCTACAACGGCGTGAACAAGCTCAAGATCAAGCAGTACAACGGCGACATCTGGACCAATGAGAAGGGCCAGGAGTGGCTCCAGCGCAACGACGGCGATGAGTCCTACAAGGACATCAGCCTGCGCGAGGCCATGATCCACTCAGCCAACTCGCCGTTCGTCCAGCTGGGCATGGACATTGGAATTCCGCAGGTCAGGCAGGCGGCCTTGGACTCCGGTCTCCTCCCGGACAGCCTGTCCAAGTCGGATGTGCCGTCCTTCTCGATCGGCATCTCCGACCCCAGCGCCATCCGTATGGCCGGCGCGTACGCGACCTTCGCGGCCGAGGGCGAGCAGGCAGACCCGTACTCCGTCACCAAGGTCGAGCACGGGGCCAAGGTGGTCTACAAGCACGAGGAGGACCTCGATCGAGCCTTCTCCCCGGCCATCTCGAGCAACGTGACCGACGTGCTGAAGGACGTCGTCGAGGAGGGCACCGGCAAGAACGCCCGGATCCCCGGGCGTGAGGTCGCCGGCAAGACCGGTACGACCGACGGCAACAAGTCGGCCTGGTTCGTCGGCTACACGCCGCAGCTGTCGACCGCCATCGATATGTACCGGCTGGACGACAATGAGAAGAACGAGAAGCGCGAGTTCCTCGAGATGTACGGCACCGGCGGCAAGAGCGAGATCCACGGCGCCTCGTTCCCCTCGGAGATCTGGCAGAGCTATATGTCCGAGGCGCTCAAGGGCGAGAAGAAGCTGAGCTTCCCGGAGCCTGAGCCCCTCGACGGCGAGGCGGTCTGGGGCGGCGGCCTGGAGAGCCCGAAGCCGACGCCGACCACGACTCCGTCCACGACGCCTTCGACGACTCCGTCCACGACGCCTTCGACGACGCCTTCGACCAGCCCCGACCCGACCCAGTCCTGCAACCCGTGGCAGGACCCGAACTGCCAGCCGGGCACGAACATCGGCGGCGGGAAAAACGGCGGCAACAACAACGGAGGGGCCAACAACGGCGGACCGACCGGCCAGCCGACGACCTCTCCCACGACGTCGCCAGGCGCCAACGCAGGCAACGACGCCGGCGGATTCATCGGCGGCCCAGACGACGAGTAGCCGCCGCGCCGACGCAGCCTGAGGGCCGTCGCATCCGGAACGCACGCTGACCGTGCGCCTCCGGTGCGGCGGCCCTCGCCGTGTCCCCGGCGCCGTACGGCAGGATGTGCAGCATGCCCAGCGCAGAAGAGACGAGCGTGCACCAGGACGACCGGCGAGACACACGGCCGGACGTGCGGCCCACGTGGCAGGACAAGATCGCCGCGGCCGGCAGCGAGCTGATCGGCGGCCCGGCCGGTCGCTGGGCGCTGCCGAGAAGCAGCGGCCGTCTCACTCCGGTGCGCGTCATCGCACTGGTGGCCATCGGCATGTTCGCGCTGGGCATGGCCCAGAAGATGCCCTGCTACAACTGGGCCTGGTTCCGGGGCACGAGCTCTCAGTACACGCACGCCTGCTACTCCGACATCCCGCACCTCTTCCTGGGGCGCGGCTTCTCGGAAGGGCTCATTCCGTACTTCGACCGGCTGCCGGGCGACATGGAGTACCTGGAGTACCCGGTGCTGACGGGCCTGTTCATGCAGGTCGCGTCCTGGCTCAATCTGGCCGACGGGTCCACCCAGAACCAGGAGCAGACGTACTGGATGATCAACGCGGGCATGCTGATGATCTGCGCCGCGGTCATCGCCGTCTGTGTGGCCCGCACGCACCGCCGCCGGCCCTGGGACGCCCTGCTGGTGGCCCTGGCGCCCGCCTTCGCGCTCACCGCGACGATCAACTGGGATCTGCTGGCCGTGGCGCTGACGGCCGCGGCGATGCTGATGTGGTCGCGCGGCCGGGTGCTGGCCTTCGGCGTCCTCATCGGGCTGGCGACCGCCGCCAAGCTCTATCCCGTGCTGCTGCTCGGGCCGCTGTTCCTGCTGTGCTGGCGTGCGGGCAAGTGGCGCGAATTCGCCACGGCGACGCTCGGCGCGGCCGGGGCCTGGCTGGCGGTGAACCTGCCCGTGATGCTGATGGCGCCGGAGGGGTGGAAGAAGTTCTACACCTTCAGCGAGGAGCGGCAGATCGACTTCGGCTCGTTCTGGCTGATCATCACGCAGCGCACCGGCGAGCCTATCGACGTCGATTCCGTGAACACCTACGCGATGCTGCTGATGCTGCTCGCCTGCGCCGGCATCGCGGCGCTGACCCTCACCGCGCCGAGGCGGCCGCGCTTCGCACAGCTCGCCTTCCTGGTGGTCGCCGCGTTCATCCTCACCAACAAGGTCTACTCGCCGCAGTACGTGCTGTGGCTGATTCCGCTGGCCGCGCTGGCCAGGCCCCGCTGGCGGGACTTCCTGATCTGGCAGGCCTGCGAGGTCATGTACTTCCTGGGGATCTGGATGTACCTCGCGTACACGACGAGCCAGAAGCACCAGGGGCTGCCGCCCGAGGGCTACCAGGTCGCCATCGCGCTGCATCTGCTGGGGACGCTGTACCTGTGCGCGGTGATCGTCCGGGACATCCTGATGCCGGAGCGCGACGGAGTGCGCGGCGACGGGTCGGACGACCCCTCGGGCGGTGTTCTGGACGGGGCCGAGGACGCGTTCGTCCTGGGGAAGGCGGCTCGTCCGCCCCGGCATGCGGCGCCCGCCGTCGAGGACGCTCCGAAGGTGGACTGGGGCACGGAGGCCATCGCAGGCGGCGCCGGGGCCCGGCCGACCGCCTAGACCGCCCTGGGGCGGTGTGGGCGGCTCGTGAGCGCTATAGAGCCCTGCAGCCGCCTGTAGCGCCAGTGACCGGCTATAGGGCGGCGGGGAACGCTCCAGAGCGCCGCTGAGGCCCTGGAGGGCCCGTCCTGGCCCTCCTCGGTCGCCTCAGCGGTCCCAGTCGCCTCAGCGGTCTCCTCGTGCCTCTAGCGGTCGACCAGGCGGTCGAACTGCGTCGTCGTGTGGCGCAGGTGAGCCACCAGCTCGTCGCCGACCTTCGGCTCCTGGGCGTCTGCCGGCACGAAGAGGATCGACACCTGCATGTGCGGCGGCTCCGCGAACCAGCGCTGCTTGCCCGCCCACACGAACGGCGAGAGATTGCGGTTGACCGTCGCCAGGCCGGCGCGGGCGACGCCCTTGGCGCGCGGCATCACACCGTGCAGCGCCTTCGGGGCCTCCAGGCCGACGCCGTGGGACGTGCCGCCCGCGACGACCACCAGCCAGCCGTCGGACGCGGCCTTCTGCTGGCGGTAGCCGAAACGATCCCCCTTGGAGACGCG
Source organism: Streptomyces sp. NPDC051907 (assembly GCF_040681075.1). Lineage (NCBI taxonomy): Bacteria > Bacillati > Actinomycetota > Actinomycetes > Kitasatosporales > Streptomycetaceae > Streptomyces > Streptomyces sp. NPDC051907. The sequence goes on from NZ_JBFAYB010000014.1 coordinate 9,185, forward strand.
GGTGACGTCGAGGACGGCGCCGGTGTACTCGGTCGCCTCGTGGTCGCCGAGCCACAGCCGGGTGCCGATGCGGGCCCGGAAACGGGTCTGCGGGAACTGCTGCTGGAGCCGGGCCAGCTCCTCGGCGCGCAGATGGCTGACGAACATGGTGTGCAGCGGCAGCCTCGCCGCGCGCAGCCGGTCCATCCAGCCGATGACCTCCTCGACGGCGTCCGAGCCGTCCGTGCGGTCCAGCGGGAGGTGAAGGGCGAAGCCCTCCAGCCGTACGTCCTCTATGGCGGCGTGCAGCTGGGACAGCTCGTTCTCGTGCACGCCGTGGCGCTTCATCGAGCTCATGCACTCGATGACCACGCGCGCGCCCACCAGGGCGTGCACGCCGTCGACCGAGGAGACCGAGCGGACGACGCGGTCGGGCAGCGGAACCGGTTCTTCGCCTCGCCGGAAGGGCGTCAGGACGAGGAGGTCACCGCTGAACCAGTCCTTGATCCGGGCCGCCTCGTAGGTGGTGCCGACCGCCAGCATGTCGGAGCCGAAGCGGGAGGCCTCCTCCGAGAGCCGCTCATGACCGAAGCCGTAGCCGTTGCCCTTGCAGACCGGGACGAGGCCTGGGAACTGGTCGATCACGGACTTCTGGTGCGCCCGCCAGCGAGCGGTGTCGACGTAAAGGGAGAGCGCCATGGCCGGCCCGGAACCTTTCTGATGGCTGCGGTGTATCAGAGGTATGTACGAGAACTACGAGACTACGACGGACCTGACGGCCCCGTACTCGGCATGGTGGGCGCCGCCCGCTCGAGCCGTGTCAGCGACGGGACATGTAGATGTCGAGCGCCTTGTGGAGCAGCTTGTTGAGCGGGAAGTCCCACTCGCCGACGTACTCCACGGCCTCGCCGCCGGTGCCGACCTTGAACTGGATCAGGCCGAAGAGATGGTCGGTCTCGTCCAGCGAGTCGCTGATGCCGCGCAGGTCGTAGACGCTCGCGCCCATCGCGTACGCGTCGCGCAGCATCCGCCACTGCATCGCGTTCGAGGGCCGGACCTCGCGGCCGATGTTGTCGGAGGCGCCGTAGGAGTACCAGACATGGCCTCCGACGACGAGCATCGTCGCCGCGGACAGGTTCACGCCGTTGTGCCGCGCGAAGTACAGCCGCATGCGGTTGGGGTCCTCGGAGTTGAGCACCGACCACATGCGCTGGAAGTACGAGAGCGGGCGCGGGCGGAAGTGATCGCGCACGGCCGTGATCTCGTACAGCCGCTGCCACTCGGCGAGGTCGTCGTAGCCGCCCTGGACGACCTCGACGCCGGCCTTCTCGGCCTTCTTGATGTTGCGTCGCCACAGCTGGTTGAAGCCCTTGAGGACGTCGTCGAGCGACCGGTTGGCCAGCGGCACCTGGTAGACGTACCGCGGCTGGACGTCGCCGAAGCCGGCGCCGCCGTCCTCGCCCTGCTGCCAGCCCATCTTCCGCAGCCGGTCGGCCACCTCGAAGGCGCGCGGCTCGATGTGCGTCGCCTCGACGTCGCGCAGCCGCTTCACGTCGGGGTCCTGGATGCCGGCCTTGATCGCGGGCGCGTCCCAGCGGCGGATGACCACGGGCGGGCCCATCTTCACGGAGAAGGCGCCCTGCTGCCTGAGGTGGGCGAGCATCGGCTGCAGCCAGTCGTCCAGGTTCGGCGCGTACCAGTTGATCACCGGGCCCTCGGGCAGATAGGCGAGGTAGCGCTTGATCTTGGGCAGCTGGCGGTAGAGCACCAGGCCCACGCCCACCAGCTCACCGCTCTTGTCGAACCAGCCCAGGTTCTCCGAGCGCCATTCGGTCTTCACGTCTGCCCACGCCGGGACCTGGCAGTGACTGGCCGCGGGCAGTGTCTGGATGTATGCCAGATGCTGCTCTCGGCTGATGGTCCTCAGGGTCAGGCTCATGCGGGGCGCTCCTCGGCTGGCGTGTCCCCATGGGTACAGGGGCTCCGGCTCTCGCGCCGAAGCCTACTGCGCTGGGGGAGCGGCCCGGATGGGCGTAGGGCGGACGGCCGTTGCGGGCCGGCCGTCCGCCTCGTGCCGCGGCGCCTGTCCCACCAGGGTCCACGCCGACCCCGTCCCCTTCTTCTCGGCCTTCCCGGCCGATCTCTAGCCGATGAGTCCGCCGAAGAGTCCGCCGTGCGCCATGCCGAGGAAGAAGCCGAGCGCGGACGCGCCGAGGCCGATGACCAGGGGGAATCGCTCGCGGGTCGTCTCCGAGATGAACTGGCCGTATGCGCCGGTGAGGATTCCCACCAGTCCGGCCCACGAGCTGAGCAGATGGAGGCTGTGGAACATCGCCGAGACGAAGGCGACGGCTCCGAGGACCAGAGTCACCACGACCAGGGTGTCCTGGAGGGGGTGAGGCTTGCCGTCGGTGGCGAAGAGGGAGACCGAGGACGTACGTCGCATTGCCTGTGCCATGAGGCACCTCCTGGCGTTGCCGGAAGGCGGCGCATCGTAGCGCCGCGCACACCCGATGTGTACAGATTGCGTCCGCTGGCCACCGGATTTCAACCGGAAGCACGTCTCCAGGTACTGTGTACGGTCTGCACCGGTGTCTGCCCAGGCCACAACGCGATCCCCCGGGATTGTCAGTGGCGGCTGATTTACTCAGGCACTGTTGCTTACGCATCACGACCCTCCTGCCACGGAACGACCGTGGCCGCTGAGTCCAAAGGAGGTGGGTTTTACATGCGTCACTACGAGGTGATGGTCATCCTCGACCCCGATCTCGAGGAGCGCGCTGTCTCCCCGCTGATCGAGAACTTCCTCTCCGTCGTCCGTGAGGGCAACGGAAAGGTTGAGAAGGTCGACACCTGGGGCCGTCGTCGTCTCGCTTACGAGATCAAGAAGAAGCCCGAGGGCATCTACTCGGTCATCGACCTGCAGGCCGAGCCTGCGGTCGTCAAGGAGCTCGACCGACAGATGAACCTGAACGAGTCGGTCCTCCGGACCAAGGTCCTCCGTCCCGAGACCCACTGAGCACCTAGCTCAGAGGTCATCGGGTTCGAGTAGCAGCAAGCAGCCAGAAGCAATCCCGCCGAGAGGTTCACCCATGGCAGGCGAGACCGTCATCACGGTCGTCGGAAATCTTGTCGACGACCCCGAGCTGCGCTTCACCCCGTCCGGGGCGGCCGTCGCGAAGTTCCGCGTCGCGTCTACTCCCCGCACCTTCGACCGTCAGACCAACGAGTGGAAGGACGGCGAAAGCCTCTTCCTGACCTGCTCGGTCTGGCGTCAGGCGGCGGAGAACGTCGCTGAGTCGCTCCAGCGCGGCATGCGTGTCGTCGTGCAGGGTCGGCTGAAGCAGCGGTCCTACGAGGACCGTGAGGGCGTCAAGCGCACGGTCTACGAGCTGGACGTCGAGGAAGTCGGCCCCAGCTTGAAGAACGCCACGGCCAAGGTCACCAAGACCACCGGTCGCGGCGGCCAGGGCGGCTACGGCGGCGGTCAGCAGCAGGGCGGCGGCAACTGGGGCGGCGGTTCCGGTGGAGGCCAGCAGCAGGGCGGCGGCGGTGCACCCGCCGACGACCCCTGGGCCTCCAGCGCGCCGGCCGGCGGCGGCCAGCAGAGCGGTGGGGGCAGCTGGGGCGGAAGCTCCGGCGGTTCCGGCGGCGGCTACTCGGACGAGCCCCCCTTCTAAGGGCAGCTCGTACCCCACTTCTTGATCACACAGGAGATACACATGGCGAAGCCGCCTGTGCGCAAGCCGAAGAAGAAGGTCTGCGCATTCTGCAAGGACAAGACCGCTTACGTGGACTACAAGGACACGAACATGCTGCGGAAGTTCATTTCCGACCGCGGCAAGATCCGTGCCCGCCGCGTGACCGGCAACTGCACGCAGCACCAGCGTGACGTCGCCACGGCCGTGAAGAACAGCCGTGAGATGGCGCTGCTGCCCTACACGTCCACCGCGCGATAAGGGGAGGGTGACCGAATCATGAAGATCATCCTCACTCACGAGGTCTCTGGCCTCGGTGCCGCTGGCGACGTCGTCGACGTCAAGGACGGTTACGCTCGCAACTACCTGATCCCGCGCGGTTTCGCGATCCGCTGGACCAAGGGTGGCGAGAAGGACGTGGCGCAGATCCGCCGCGCCCGCAAGATCCACGAGATCGCGACCATCGAGCAGGCCAACTCCGTCAAGGGCCAGCTCGAGGCCGTCAAGGTGCGTCTGGCTGTTCGCTCCGGCGACGCCGGCCGTCTCTTCGGCTCCGTCACCCCGGCCGACATCGCCTCGGCGATCAAGGCTGCCGGTGGTCCGGAGGTCGACAAGCGCCGCGTTGAGCTCGGTTCGCCGATCAAGACCCTGGGCTCGCACCAGGTGTCCGTGCGTCTGCACCCCGAGGTTGCCGCGAAGCTGGGCGTCGAGGTCGTCGCCGCCTAAGCGTTGCGCTCGACTGAGCAGATGAGAGGGCCGCACCCCCAGGGGTGCGGCCCTTTCGCCTGCTTCTGGCTCTCTAGCCGGTCGCCGCGTTTCACGTGAAACATCTGGGATCATCTGGCGCGATTGGGCGTCATTGGGCGTCATGTGGTGCCGTCTGGGATGTTTCACGTGGAACATTCCCAGGCGACCATCAGGTCAGCGCGTGGCCCCCGTGACGATCCAGCGGCCGGAGCGCGCACGGAGCCAGAGGGTCAGCAATCGCACGGCCATCATCAGCGTCATGGCCCACCACAGCGCCGTGAGGCCGCCTCCCAGCGGGGGGATGAGCAGCGCCACCGGCGCGAACACCGCGAGTGTCAGCACCATCGCCCAGGCGAGGTAGGGGCCGTCGCCCGCGCCCATCAGCACCCCGTCGAGCACGAAGACGACGCCCGCGATCGGCTGGGAAAGGGCGACCACCAGCAGTGCTGGGAGCAGGGTGTCCTGCACGGCCTCGTCGCCCGTGAACAGGGGCGTGAAGAGCGGCCGGGCGAGCACGATCAGGACGCCGAACACCACACCGGCGGCGATGCCCCACTGCACCATGCGGCGGCAGACGTCCCGAGCGCCGTCCGCGTCGCCTGCGCCCAGATAGCGACCGATGATGGCCTGCCCGGCGATGGCGATCGCGTCGAGCGCGAAGGCCATCAGGGTCCACAGGGACAGGATGATCTGGTGGGCGGCGATATCGGTGTCGCCGAGGCGGGCTGCGACGGCCGTGGCGATCATCAGGACCGCGCGCAGGGAGAGCGTACGGACCAGGAGCGGAACGCCGGCCTGGGCGCTGGCCCGTATGCCGGGCGCGTCGGGACGGAGCGACGCGCCGTGTCGCCGCGCTCCGCGCACGACCACGACCAGATAGGCGACGGCCATGGCGCACTGGGCGATGACGGTTCCCCAGGCGGAGCCCGCGATGCCGAGGCCGGCGCCGTAGACGAGTCCGACGTTGAGCACGGCGTTGGCGGTGAAGCCGCCGATGGCGACGTACAGGGGCGTCTTGGTGTCCTGAAGGCCGCGGAGTACGCCGGTGGCGGCCAGCACGATCAGCATCGCGGGGATGCCGAGGCTGGAGATCCGTAGGTAGGTGATGGCGTAGGGGGAGGCCGTGTCGGAGGTGCCGAAGAGTTCGACGAGCCAGGGGGCGGCGGGCAGCGTGAAGGCGATGACCGCGATGCCGAGTATCAGCGCCAGCCAGATGCCGTCCATGCCCTGGCGGATCGCCGCGGGCAGATCGCCCGCGCCGACGCGGCGCGCGACGGCTGCCGTGGTGGCGTACGCGAGGAAGACGAAGACGCTGACGGCCGTCATCAGCAGGGCGGCCGCGACTGCCAGACCCGCGAGCTGCGGGGTGCCGAGATGGCCGACGACGGCGCTGTCGACCATCACGAAAAGCGGCTCGGCGACGAGTGCGCCGAAGGCGGGGAGGGCGAGCGCGACGATCTCACGGTCGTGGCGTCGCTTGCGTGCCTTCGGTGGCGCGGGAGCCTGAGTCATGGCAGCAATCTAATCTTCCACAGGTAAGAGATGCAATGCATTTGAGGTCCTTACTGAACCTCGTGGTGGGGGTTCTGCTGTGGGCCGTTTGTTCTGATCTTGGTCCGCTCGGGAAAGTTTTTCTCCCCCACAGCCGGTGGACGGAAAAACCCCAGGTCAGGGCAGGTGTGGCGGGGGCGCTATGAATTTGTCCACAGTGCTGTCCCCCGGTCCGTGCACAGGTTCTGAGGGGTTCTCCACAGCATCTGGTCCTTCGTCCACACGGCCTGTGGATAACCAGATTGGCTGACGGTGCCGGCGGGCCTACCGTGGACCGTCGCCCGACGCGCCGAAAGCGGAGTCTGGCGGCTCGATTTGTCAGTGCTGTGCCGTAGAAAGAGTGGCATGGCGAGGTCCGCGGCGCGGACGGGAGGAGGTGGCCGGGGTGAGCATTTCCGAGCCCTTGGACGACCCGTGGGCCCCGGATGATCCCGGCGACCGTCTGCCCGTCTCCCGCCAGCGTCGCAACGACAGCCGGGGCAGCCGAGACGACCAGCACGACCGCGGCAGAGACAGCGGCGGCTGGGACGGAGGCTCCCCCGCCTTCGAGCGGGTGCCTCCCCAGGACCTCGACGCCGAGCAGTCCGTTCTCGGCGGCATGCTGCTGTCCAAGGACGCCATCGCCGACGTCGTGGAGATCATCAAGGGCAACGACTTCTACCGCCCGGCCCATGAGACGGTCTACACGGCCATCCTCGACCTCTACGCCAAGGGCGAGCCGGCCGACCCCATCACCGTCGCGGCGGAGCTGGTCAAGCGCGGCGAGATCACCCGGGTCGGCGGAGCGTCGTATCTCCACACGCTGGTCCAGTCCGTGCCGACCGCGGCCAACGCCTCGTACTACGCGGAGATCGTCCACGAGCGCGCCGTGCTGCGCAGGCTCGTGGAGGCCGGCACCAAGATCACGCAGATGGGATACGCGGCGGACGGAGACGTCGACGAGATCGTCAACTCCGCCCAGGCCGAGATCTACGCCGTCACCGAGCAGCGCACCAGCGAGGACTATCTGCCGCTCGGCGACATCATGGAGGGCGCGCTCGACGAGATCGAGGCCATCGGGTCCCGCAGCGGCGAGATGACCGGAGTGCCCACCGGGTTCACCGACTTCGACTCGCTGACCAACGGTCTGCACCCCGGCCAGATGATCGTCATCGCCGCCCGGCCCGCCATGGGTAAGTCGACCCTGGCGCTGGACTTCGCCCGAGCCTGTTCGATCAAGAACAACCTGCCCAGCGTGATCTTCTCCCTCGAAATGGGGCGCAACGAGATCGCGATGCGCCTGCTGTCCGCCGAGGCGCGCGTGGCGCTGCACCACATGCGCTCCGGGACGATGACGGACGAGGACTGGACGCGGCTGGCCCGCCGGATGCCGGACGTCTCGCAGGCGCCGCTCTACATCGACGACTCGCCGAACCTGTCGATGATGGAGATCCGGGCGAAGTGCCGGCGGCTGAAGCAGCGCAACAACCTGAAGCTGGTCGTCATCGACTACCTCCAGCTGATGCAGTCCGGCGGTTCCAAGCGCGCCGAGAGCCGCCAGCAGGAGGTCTCGGACATGTCGCGAAACCTGAAGCTGCTGGCGAAGGAGCTGGAGCTGCCGGTGATCGCGCTTTCGCAGCTGAACCGTGGTCCCGAGCAACGTACAGACAAGAAGCCGATGGTCTCCGACCTGCGTGAGTCGGGCTCGATCGAGCAGGACGCGGACATGGTCATCCTGCTCCACCGCGAGGACGCCTACGAGAAGGAGTCGCCGCGCGCCGGCGAGGCGGACCTGATCGTGGCCAAGCACCGTAACGGCCCGACGGCGACGATCACGGTCGCGTTCCAGGGCCACTACTCCCGCTTCGTGGACATGGCGCAGACCTGATCGCGGAGCAGAGAGCCAGGGCCGTCGACGCGGAGACCGGGGCATCTCCCGAGACCAGTCGGCGGCCACACCGCTGCTCGGAATGCCTGCTCACGAGGGGACGTTAAGCCTTCACATCCATGCGAAGGCCAACCTCAGACGGGGCGGATCACATGCTGATCGGGGAGATGGCCCGGCGTACCGGGGTCAGCCCACGGCTGCTGCGGTACTACGAGGAGCAGGGTCTGCTCGACGCCCGGCGCGGGCCGAACGGCTACCGCGAGTACGACGAGGACTCCGTGCTCACCGTGCGCCAGGTGCGTGCGCTGCTGAACGTGGGGCTGACGACCGAGGTGATCCGCGCGGTGCTGCCGTGTGTCCGGGGCGGCGAACAGCCCGGGTTCGACTGGTGCGCGGATCTGCGGGCACTTCTGAACCGCGAGTTGGCGGCCATCGACGAGCGCATCGACGGCCTCCAACGCAGCCGGGACGCCATCGCCGGCTATCTGGCGCAGCCCTGAGACAAGGGCGCCCTCAAGCCGGGGACATCAGCTCGTACAGGTTCTCCGAGTCGTCGCAGAAGTAGAGCCCGCGGGCGCACAGCGGGTGGTCGGTCCGGCCGTTGTCGGGGGTGGCCGGGTCGTTTCCGTACGGAATGGAGGCGTCCCGGAGCCGGGCGAGCACCGCGTCGAAGGTGGCCGGGTCGACGTCGAAGGCGAGGTGGCCCCCCGTCGGCTCGGGCGCCGTGAGGAAGTCCAGGGTCAGGGAGTCGTTGACGCGTACCGGGGCGAAGTGCCGGTCGGGGCCGCTGTACTCGAGGCCCGTGACCGTTGCGAAGAAGCGCGCGGCGCGGTCGTTGTCGGCGGCCGCGACGATGGTGTGGTTGAGGCTGATCGGCATGGCAGACCTGGTGTCCTTTCAGTCGGCGGTGGTCACAGCTCCGTGCAGGAAGACGTCGACGAGCTCGGCGATCTCCCGGTTGTGGCCGAGGCCGCCAGGAGCACCGACCGCATCGGCGTCGGTACCGGTGTCGGCAGTGCTCGTGAACAGCAGCCCGAAGAAGAGCAGGGCCAGCCGCTGGGGCGGAAGGCGCAGCGTGTCCCGTTCGGGTTCGAAGAGCTCGGCGAGGGCGTCCCGGGCTGCGGCGACGCCTGTCTGGCGGTCCGGCACAGAGCCGTCGGGGCCAGGGTGTTCGCGGCCCTCGGTGCGGGCGCGGCCGCCGGTGGCGTGCAGCGCGCCCATGACCGCGCCGATCCGGGCCAGGTGGGCGCGCATCGCCTCCGCGGCCTGGGCGAGACGGTCGGCCAGGGGCTGGTCCAGGTCGATCGCGGCGATCTCCGCGAGCGAGTTGCCGGGGCTCATCGCCTCGACGGCACAGGCGTCCAGCAGTTCGTCCTTGTCGGCGAAGACTCGGAAGATCGTTCCTTCGCCGATGCCCGCCGCCTGGGCGATCTGGCGGGTGGTGACCGCGCTGCCGTGCTCGATGACCAGCGGGATCGTGGCCCGCACGATCATCTCCCGGCGCTCCTGCGGGCTCATCGCAGGCGCCCGGCGCTTCTTGGACGTGGGGGGCGTCATAGCCGACAGTGTGCGGAGTGAGTGCTCACTCAGTCAAGTGTCGCAGGTGGGCGACCGCGGCTCGGGCAGGATCCCGACGCTCGGGCAATCGAGTCGACAAGATCCAGACGGTGGAGATAGACCTGCCCCATGACGTCATCCCTTGAAGCACTGCTCCCCACTACGAAACGGGCTCTGCTGCACCGCATCGCGGTCGCGCAGTCCGAGGGGCGCACGCCGTCCCTGGTCGGCGCGGTGGAGCGCGATGGGCAGTTGGTCTGGTCGGGTGGCCGCACCTGTGTCGACGGACATGCGCCTGACTCGGATACGCAGTACCGCATCGGCTCGATCACCAAGACGTTCACCGCCGTTCTGGTGCTGCGGCTGCGTGACGAGGGGCTGCTCGATCTGAGCGATCCGCTGGATAAGCACCTCCCCGGAACGGGCGTGGGCGAGGTGACCATCGCTCAGCTGCTCGGCCACAGCGCCGGTCTCCCCGCCGAGACCCCGGCGCCCTGGTGGGAGCGGACGCCGGGATCGATGCGCCCCGAACTGGGCGACGTCCTCGGCGAGCAGCCCCGGATGCATCCCGCCGGCCGCCGTCACCACTACTCCAACCCCGGCTATACGCTGCTCGGTTCGCTGATCGAGACGGTGCGCGGAACGTCCTGGGAGGAGGCGCTGCGGCACGAGATTCTGGAACCGCTCGGCATGCACCGTACGAGCGCACAGCCTCAGGCGCCCCACGCCGGCGGCTGGGCGGTGCACCCGTGGGCCGATGTGATGCTTCCCGAACCGTCCGAGGATCTCGGTCTGATGGCGCCCGCGGGCCAGCTCTGGTCGACCGCGGCCGACCTCTCCCGCTTCGCCGCGTTCCTCGCCAGGGGAGACGACAAGGTGCTGAGCGCCGCATCGGTGCGGGAGATGCGGACGCCGTCCGCTCCCTCCGAAGCGGGGGACTGGGACGGCGCGTACGGCCTGGGCTTGCAGGTCGTACGGATCAATGGCCGCACGCTCATCGGGCACACCGGCTCGCTGCCGGGCTTCGTCGCATGCCTCTGGGTCAGCGTGGAGGACGGCGTCTCCGCGGTCGCGCTCTCCAACGCGACCTCGGGGCCGATGATCGTGGCCACGGCCGCCGACCTCGTACGTATCGTGGCCGACGCCGAGCCGCGCATCCCGGAGCCCTGGCGGCCCCTCCCTGACGTCGACCAGACGCTGCTGCAGTTGACCGGGCCCTGGTACTGGGGGACGTACTCGTACGGCCTGCGGCTTGTCGCCGAGGGCGGAGTGGAGCTGCAGCCGCTGCGAGGCACCGGTCGCTCGGCGCGCTTCGTGGCCGCGGGGGACGAGACATGGACCGGTCTCGACGGCTACTACGCGGGGGAGACGCTGCGGGCCGTGCGCCGAGAGGACGGCTCGGTGAGCCATCTCGATCTGGGGTCGTTCGTCTTCACCCGGGAGCCGTACGAGCCAGGGGACGCCGTTCCGGGCGGTGTCGACGGCGAAGGCTGGCGCGGCCTGTGATGTTTCACGTGAAACCGGACAGGCGACTCAGCCGCCGGTGATCGAACAGGGGCCGAAGCCGCACCGTCGATGTGCGGCTTCGGCTCCCGGCGTTGTGTCTGGACTCAGATCGTCATCTTGAAACCGACATGGGAGGGCTCGAAGCCGAGCCGCTCATAGAAGCGGCGGGCGTCGGTGCGGGAGGCGTCCGACGTCAGCTGAACCAACTGGCAGCCCTGACGGCGGGATTCCTCGATCGCCCACTCGATGAGCTGGGTGCCGAGTCCGCTGCCGCGCGCGTCGGCGTGGACGCGCACGCCTTCGATGATCGAGCGGGTGGATCCGCGCCGGGAGAGCCCGGGGATGATCGTGAGCTGCAGGGTTCCGACCACCCGGCCCTCGCGCACGGCGACGGCCTGAAGCTGGTTCGGGTCTCGGTCCAGCCGCTCGAAGGCCGCGGTGTACGGAGCGAGGTCGTCCGGCGATTCGCGCTGGGCGCCCAGCGGGTCGTCGGCGAGCATCGCCACGATGTCCGGGATGTCCTCGAGTGCTGCGGGTCGTATGTCCAGATCGCTCATGATCCGCAGACTACGCGGGGGCGGAGGCGCCCCGGATGACGCGGGGCTCGCCGCGCCTTGGGCTAGACGGGGACGCGCAGTTCCTCGACGGCCCTGACCAGCGGGGCGAGCTCGGGGTTCTTGGCGGCCTCGTCCAGGGCTTCGCGCAGGGCCGTGTCGTTGGTCGGCCGCGCCTCGGCGAGCAGGGCGAGACCGGACTCCGTGACGTCGGTGTAGATGCCCCGGCGGTCCGTGTCGCAGAGATAGCGGGTCAGCAGACCGCGGTCCTCGAGACGGGTGACGAGGCGGGTCGTGGCGCTCTGGCTCAGGACCACGGCGTCGGCGACCTGCTTCATCTGCAGATGTCCGCCGACCCCGCTGTGCTGGCGGCTGAGGACGTCGAGCAGGGAGTACTCGCGCATGCTCAGGCCGTGCTGTGACTCCAGGGCCCGCTCGATATGAGCCTCGATCCTCCCGTGCAGCAGGGAGAGCGCGCACCAGCCCTGCGAGAGGGCGGTGAGGGCGGGGTCCGTGGCGGTCATAGGTCTTCCTCCTCCGTGCCGGAGCGGCTTGCCACCAGGATAGACGACCGGCGCAATAGCCCGCTCTTGCAATTAACCAGCGCCTGCAATTATTGTGAACGCTCGTAAGGCGCAGACGCAACCGTTCGGGAAGGTGTACCCCATGCCACTCGCGCTCCTCGCCCTCGCCATCGGCGCATTCGGGATCGGAACCACAGAGTTTGTGATCATGGGGCTGCTCCCCGAGGTCGCCGCCGACTTCGGGGTCTCCATTCCGACGGCCGGGTTCCTGGTCACGGGCTACGCCCTCGGCGTCGTCCTCGGCGCTCCGCTGATGACGATGCTGGGCACGAAGGTGTCCCGCAAGCGCATGCTGATGCTGCTGATGGGCCTGTTCATCGTGGGCAACGTGGTGTCGGCCCTCGCGCCTGTCTTCGGCGTGATGCTGGCCGGCCGCGTGGTCGCCTCGCTCGCGCACGGCGCGTTCTTCGGCATCGGCTCGGTCGTGGCCGCCGACCTCGTCGCCCCGCACAAGAAGGCCGGGGCGATCGCCATGATGTTCACCGGTCTGACCGTCGCCAACGTCGTCGGCGTCCCCCTGGGCACGTACATCGGCCAGAGCACCGGCTGGCGCGCCACCTTCCTCATCGTCGCCGGCCTCGGCGTCCTCGGCCTGGCAGGCGTCGCCAAGCTGATCCCCGAGCAGCCGCGGCCCGAAGGCGTACGGATCCGCCATGAGCTGGCCGCGTTCCGCAATGTGCAGGTCCTGCTCGCCATGGCGATGACCGTGCTCGGCTTCGGCGGAGTCTTCGCCGCGATCACCTACATCACACCGATGATGACCGAGGTCGCCGGCTTCGCCGACTCCTCCGTCACCTGGCTGCTGGTCCTGTTCGGCCTGGGCATGGTCGTCGGGAACCTGGTCGGCGGCAAGTACGCCGACCGCGCGCTGATGCCGCTGCTGTACGTCTCCCTGGGCTCCCTCGCCCTGGTCCTCGCTCTGTTCACGCTCACCGCGCACAACCAGGTCGCCGCGACGGTCACGATCTTCCTGATCGGCCTGCTGGGCTTCGCGACGGTGCCCCCGCTGCAGAAGCGCGTACTGGACCAGGCGTCAGGCGCTCCGACCCTGGCCTCCGCCGTGAACATCGGCGCCTTCAACCTGGGCAACGCGCTCTCCGCCTGGCTCGGCGGCATCGTCATCGCCGCCGGTCTCGGCTACGCCGCCCCCAACTGGGTGGGAGCGGTTCTCGCCGCCGCGGCCCTCGTCCTCGCCGCCGTCTCCCACCAGCTGGAGCGCCGCACGGTCACCCGCAGCCGGGTAGCCGCCGCCTCCGCCTCGTACCCGGCCGCGGCAGCGCCCCGCGCCGCGGTCGACCACGCGGCGGCCCGGAGCTGAAGCGGTCAGCCCGCCGCGACCGTCAGGGGAGCGAAGCGGCGGGTCCAGTCGCCCGGCAGACCCGGGATCCCATAGGTCATCACCGCGTTGAAGGCGATCGGCTCCAGGCCGTTCGCCTTCACCCATGCCAGCAGCTCCTCGTGTCGCACGTCGATGTCCGTGCGCAGCCGCCGGTCGGTGCCCTCGGCCAGGGAGGCGATCAGAGCCTTGGCGGTCTCCGTGTCCCGCGCGATCAGCGGGCCGACGACATGGGTGTCCATGTTGGGCCAGGCCGCCGCGTACCCGGTCAGCACGCCGTTCGCCTCGGCCACCCGGAACTGGTCGGCGAAGGCGGGCAGACGCGTGATCATATGGGTGCGGTCCACGCCGAAGACCTCGGTGTCCAGGCGCAGGACGGCCGGGAGGTCCTCGGCCGTCGCCGGGCGGGTCGTCGCCGTGGGGGCGGGGCCCGAGAGCCGGAAACGGCCGCTGACCATCTCGGCGCGGCCGACGTCGACGAAACCCAGCTCCTCGTAGAGCGGCTTCCCGTGCGGAGTGGCGTGCAGTGTCAGCGGTGTGTCCCCCGCCTCCTTCAGTACATGCTTCATCAGCCGACGTCCGAGGCCCTGGCGGGCGTGCCGCTCGGCGACGAGCACCATGCCGATCGCGGTGAGCCCGGGCCCGTACGACGTGAGCACGCAGGCGGTCGCCAGGCCCTTTCCGTCCGGGTCGTCGACTCCGTACCCCGTGCCCGCCGTGAGCAGCAGGCCCCACTTGTGCTCCTCCCGCGGCCAGCCGCGGTTCTCGGAGAGATCGGCGCACGAGGTGAGGTCGTCCAAGGTCAGACGCCTGATGGGCAGAGAGGAGAGGAGTGTCGACATAGGGGTCAGGCTGTCTGACGCAGTGATCGCTCGTCCAGCCCTTTCCTGGAAGTGGCCGAGACCCGCAATCGCCGGCCCCGCTTGGTGAGGCCCCAGGGCTTGAGCACCGAGATGACGGTCATGAAGACGTACGTCGACAGCGAGACGGCCGGTCCCATCACCAGGTCCAGCGGGTCGGCCAGCGAGGCGCCCGAGCCGACGGTCTCGGCGGCGTCGCTCACTGAAGGGCGCAGCGCGAAGAGCGAGGCTGTGAAGGTGATGAGCGTCAGCCAGAACTTCGTGTAGACCCAGCGGTGCCTGGCCAGCCCCCAGGGCGTGCCGAGCGACAGCACCAGTCCGCTGAGCAGGGTCAGCAGCGCGAGGGGGATCACCAGCCAGTCTGTGAAGACCTTCATGGACCGGCACGCGGCCTCGATCATCGCCGCGGACTCTGTGGTCGCGGCGGTGAGGCCCAGCGCGAGCAGGCCGAGCGTGAGCCCGAGCCAGCCGGCGGAAGCGGCGACATGGACGACGAGGACGGCCCGGCGGACAGGGCGCTTGAGTGGTTTCACGTGAAACACCGTGCCGTTCGGCGTCCGCACCCCGCGTCTTACCGCGGGAGTAATCGTGGGTACTAGCCTCGGCGTACATGGCCCCCATCGAGAGAAGACCACGGCTCCACCTCTTCGATCTCGACGGCACTCTGATCCGCGGATCGGCTGCGCCGGTGGAGATATCGCGGCAGCTAGGGCTGCTGGAGGAGATCGGCGAGCTGGAGAGGGACTTCGTCGCGCGCAGAATCGGCCCGCCGGAGTACGCGGTGCGGGTTCATGCCCTCTGGGCTGATCTCACCGACGCTCATGTGAAGGCCGCCTTCGAGGCGGCGCCCTGGCTCGCCGGCATTCAAGAGGTATGGCGCGAGATCCGCGAGGGCGGGGAGTACTGCGCCGTCATCTCCCTCTCGCCGTCGTTCTTCGTGGAGAGACTGCTGGGATGGGGCGCTCACGCGGCGCACGGCTCGCGTTTTCCTGATGTTCCCTTCACCCAGCCTGTGGATCCGGCGGGCATTCTCAGCGCTGCGGCGAAGGTGAAGATCGCGAACCGGCTGTGTGCAGAGTTCGGGGTGGGTCTGGACACATGTGTTGCATACGGTGATTCCATGTCCGACGCGGAGATCTTCGCCGCAGTGCCCACCACGGTGGCGGTGAATGCCGATCATCATCTGTCGGGCCTGGCCACCCATGCCTATACGGGGGGCGATTTGCGGGAGGCCTATGAACTGGTGCGATTTCGCAGATAGTTCAACTACCCGGAACGGTCCGGGAGGCCCTGGAAATGGACATGGGGGCAATGGAGCTTAACGGGAAAACGGGCTGGGATGCCCGGACTTTCTGCTCTCTGTCCCTTGTGGTGTCGGCGCCTGGCATGCTGCGACGACGGGCGCTGCGGCCAATGTCACAGTCCGTTCCTGCTCGTCCCGGTTCGGCGCGCGGCCGAGGGTTAGTGTGGGCCGGCAGCAGTCTTGAGTCAGAACGGGGAATTGAGGCACGTTCCGAGGTAAGCAGCGGAAGTGCGCAGACCGACTGAGAGATGTTCGAGGCGAGGCACACAATGGACGCTCCGACCACCACGTCGGCCGACAACGGCACTTCAGGCGACAACGGCGGGGGCGGCTGGTTCACCCCTCGTAAGCGACCGGCCGCAGGCCAGGCCGCCCCTCCCCCCGGCGCCGCGGACGACGCGGCGGGCCGGCCCGAGGCCAGGGGCCCGGGCGGGGACGCGGGCGGCGAGGGGGAGCGCACGGCCGCCCCGAGGCGCCCCGCCTCCATACGGCCGGTGGGCTCCGGCGCATCGCGCAACCCCACACCGCCCGCAGCCATGCGGCACCCGTCCGCTCCCGAGAGCGTGGAGCCGCCACTGGCGGGGGTCCCCATGGACGACCTCCCCATCGAGCACGCGCCCGACGAGCAGCGAGCCCCCGGCGGGGCAGCGCACGAGGCGCCGGGCAGCCACGGCGGCCCCGGCTCGCGCACCTGGCAGCCCGCTGAGCCCCGAGCCGCTCAGGAGGCCGCCGGCGGCCAGAGAGCCCCGAGTCTGCGGGTGGTGCCCGGCGCCGAGGAGAGCGCCGGGACGCACACGGCCCCCGGACTCCGTCTGGTGCTCGACAGCCACGAAGAACGGCCCCCGGACGAGGCCCCCGGTCCGCACCGGCCTCAGACGGTGCCAGGGCCTTGGACGGTCCAGGGATCTCAGATAGCTCACGGGCCGGAGACGGATCACGATGGCTGGGCCGGTCACGGCGCCCCGGCGGCGCCCGAGCCCGGAGCAGCACCTGGGTCCAGAGCGGAACCCCTGCCCAGAGCGGAACCCCTGCCCAGAGCGGAACCCATGCCCGTAGCGGAACCCATGCCCGGCGCTGGGCACAGGCCCGGAGCCGTGCACAGGCCGGGAGCCGCGTACGAGGCCCACGCCGGGCACGGGCCCCAAGCGGCCCAGCGGGCCCCCTCCGTGCATGAAGCCCACACGGCGCATGAGGCCAACCCCGCGCATGAGGCCAACCCCACGCATGAGGCCCGTACCGCGCCCGAGCCGTACGCCCCCCACGAAGTCCCCCGCCAGGCCCCCGGCCCGCAGCAGGAGGCCGCTGGCTGGCAGCAGGAAGCCCTTGGCCCGCAGCAGGAGGCCGCCGGCTGGCAGCAGGAAGCCCCGCGGCCGCAGCCCGCCGCGCCCGTGGAGGAAGGCTCCCCCGACGCCATCCTCATCCGTCGCACCATGGCGGAGGTCGCGCCCGTCGCGGACAAGGTCACCTCGTACTTCTACGCCCTGCTCTTCGTGCGCCACCCCGAGCTGCGGGCTCTCTTCCCGGCCGCCATGGACTCCCAGCGCGACCGGCTCCTCAAGGCCCTGCTGACCGCCGCCGAGCACATGGACAACACGGCCGTGCTCACGGAGTACCTCCAGCACCTGGGCCGCGGCCACCGCAAGTACGGCACCCAGCCCGCGCACTACCCCGCCGTCGGCGAGGCCCTCATCGGCGCGCTGACGCGGTACGCGACGAGCACCTGGGACGAGGAGACCGAGGCCGCGTGGATCCGCACGTACACCACGATCTCGCAGATCATGATCGACGCGGCCTCCGAGAACGAGCGGCACGAGCCCGCGTGGTGGCACGGCGAGGTGGTCTCGCACGACCTCAGGACCCCGGACATCGCGATCATCACCGTGCGTCCCGACCAGCCGTACTCGTTTCTGGCCGGCCAGTACACAAGCCTGGAGACGCCCTGGTGGCCGCGGATCTGGCGGCACTACTCCTTCGCCGGGGCGCCGCGCTCGGACGGGCTGCTCTCCTTCCACGTCAAGGCGGTCCCGGCCGGCTGGGTCTCCAACTCGCTGGTCCACCACGCCCGCCCCGGCGACGTGCTCCGCCTCGGCCCGCCCGCCGGCTCGATGACGGTCGACCACAGCACCGACAACGGTCTGCTCTGTCTGGGCGGCGGCACCGGAATCGCCCCCATCAAGGCGCTCGTCGAGGACGTCGCCGAGCACGGCGACCGGCGGACGGTGGAGGTCTTCTACGGGGCGCGCACCGACTACGACCTGTACGACATCGACACGATGCTGCGGCTCCAGCAGACGCACCCCTGGCTCCAGGTGCGCCCGGTGGTCGACGACCGGGCGCAGTTCCCCCACGCCGTGCGGGACTACGGACCCTGGTACGAGTACGACGCCTACCTCTCCGGCCCGCCGGGGATGATCCGCAGCGGCGTGGACGCGCTGCGCGGCATCGGCATCCCCTTCGACCGGATCCGCCACGACTCCCTCGAGGAGCTGGTGGCGGCGGGGGACTAGCCGCAGAACCGTTCCGGTGGCCGGCGTCGGAGCCCGGCCGGAAGCCGTGGGGAGGCCAGCCGCGGCGGAGCGGAGGGATCAGCCCAGGTCGGGGGCGTGCATCGCCCGCACACCTTCGATGTTGCCGTCCAGGTAGTGCCGCAGCGACAGCGGCACGAGATGGACGGCGGCGATCCCGACGCGGCTGAAGGGCACGCGCACGATCTCGTACTCCCCGCAGGGCTCGTCGATCTCGGGGCCGTGGCGCCGGGAGAGGTCCATGGACTCCAGGCGGCAGACGAAGAAGTGCTGCACCTTCACGCCGGTCACACCGCCGCCCGCGATGTGCTCGACGGTGTCGACGAAGCAGGGCACCACGTCGGTGATCTTGGCGCCGAGCTCTTCGTCCACCTCGCGGTGGAGGGCGTCGACGACGGTGGCGTCCTCCGGCTCGACCCCGCCGCCGGGGGTGACCCAGTAGGGATCCACTCCGGGCTTGGTGCGCTTGATCAGGACGAGGTCGTCGCCGTCGAGCAGGATTGCGCGTGCGGTGCGCTTGACCACCGGTCGTTCGGTCATGGCAAGAGAGTGGCCCGTGCCGGGGGTTCTGAAACTCCGGCACGAGGTCCCGTATGAACTTCGGCAGCCGCCGGCGCGCGCCGTCACCAGTCGGCCGCTGTGCGCAGCAGCCACTCGTGCGCCCGGGCGATGTGCGGCAGGGCGAGCGTGCCGGTGCGCACGACGAGGAAGTAGGTGCGCAGGGGCGGCACGGCGGGTTCGAGCAGTGCCACCAGCCGGCCGCTCTCCAGGGCCTCCTGGCACAGATAGCGCGGCAGGACGGCGAGCCCGGCGCCGGCGGCCGCGGTCTCCAGGACGGCCCTCAGATCGGGGGCGATGACGGCTCCGGCGGCGGCCGGGCGGCTGTCGAAGACGGCGGCCCAGTAGCGCGAGACCAAGGGCAGCGACTCATGGACCTCGACGACGGGAAGCTGCTCGAGGACCACCTGGCCCTCGCGTAATTCGGCGGGTCCCAGCCGGGCCGCCCAGCGCGGGGAGGCGACCAGGACGTGCTCTTCGTCGCAGAGAGGCGTCGCGGTGAGCAGGCCGCCGCGCGGGCGGGCGGTGGCGATGGCCAGATCATGGTGTCCGGCGGCCAGCCCCTCCAGGGTCTCCTCGGCGTTCCCGAAGGAGACCCGCAGCGCCAGACCCTGGGAGATCAGCGGTGTGAGGGCGGGCAGCGCGCGCAGCGAGGTGAACTCGGGAGGCCCGGCGAGATGCAGGGTCCGCACGCCCGACTCCTCGTCGAGCCCGGCCTCGGTGATCTCCACCAGGGCGTCCAGATGAGGGGCTGCTCGGTGGGCGAGCTCGTCGCCGATGGTCGTGGGCGTCACGCCGCGGGCCTGACGCAGGAACAGCGGGCGGCCCAACTGCCGCTCCAGCGTCCGTATCTGCCCGGTCACCGCGGGCTGGGAGAGTCCGAGGAGAGCGGCGGCGCGGGTGAAGGAGCCGGCTCGGTGCACCGTGACGAATGTGCGCAGCAGGGCAAGATCCATGCCATGCCCCTCCCGGCCCGACGATAGTCCCGAACCAGCCCAACTATAAATAAGTCGATAGGTCGCTGTCGCTACTGTGATTGGACACTGACACAGAGTCAACTAGCCTAGGTCGCACGGCCCTTCACGCAGGTCTGCGTGTGCGGGGCTGTCGGCGGTCCGAGCCATGAGGGGGGAGGCTCGGACCGCCTGTTGTGCGCCCCGGCGCTCAGCTCGCTGTCGTATTCGGCCGTACGCCCCCAGCTCGTTTCGGGCGCGGGCGTACGCCCCGAGCCCTACCCCGCCGCCTTCTCCAGCGCCCGCAGCACGTCGGCCACCAAGTCCTCGGCGTCCTCCGCGCCCGCGGACAGCCGGACGAAGCCCTCCGGCACCGCGTCCCCGCCCCAGCGCCCGCGCCGCTCGGCCGTGGAGCGCACCCCGCCGAAGCTCGTCGCGTCGTCGACCAGGCGCAGACCGCCCAGGAACCGCTCCGCATGCTCGCGGTCGGGCAGGACGAACGAGACGACGCAGCCGAAGCGCCGCATCTGCTGGGAGGCGACCTTGTGCGCAGGGTCCGAGGGCAGCCCCGGATAGCGCAGCCCGGACACCTCGCCGCGCTCGCTCAGCGTCTGGGCGAGCGCCATGGCGTTCGCGCACTGCCGGTCCGTCCGCAGCTGCAGCGTCGCCAGGGAGCGGTGGGCGAGCCAGGCCTCCATAGGGCCCGGAATCGCGCCGACGACCTTGCGCCAGCTGCGCACGCCGGCCGCCAACCGCGGATCGCGGCAGGTCACATGGCCGAGCAGGATGTCGCCGTGGCCGGTCATGCCCTTGGTGTCGCTGGCCACCGAGAAGTCGGCGCCCAGCTCCAGGGGCCGCTGCCCGAGCGGGGTGGCGAGGGTGTTGTCGACCGCGACGAGCGCGCCGGCGGCGTGCGCCGCGTCGGAGAGCCGCCGGATGTCGCACACGTCGAGACTCGGGTTGGAGGGAGTCTCGATCCATAGCAGCCGCGCCCCGTCCAGAGCGGCCATCTGCTGGTCGCCGCCGGTCGGCGCGGTCCGCACCTCGATGCCGTACGACTCCAGCCGCTCGCGCACCAGCGGGAGCACCTGGTAGCCGTCGGCCGGCAGCACCACCGCGTCGCCCGCCTTCAGCTGGGAGAAGACCACAGCCGAGATCGCCGCCATTCCGGAGGCGAAGCTGACGGTCTCCACCTGCTCCCCCGGCGCCTCCAGCTCGCCGATGGCCCGCTCCAGATGAGTCCAGGTCGGGTTCTGGTCGCGTCCATAGGTATACGGACCGGTCGCCTCGCCCGGCAGATGGAAGTGGGCGGCGAAGACGGGCCCGGGCAGGGTCGGCTCGTACTTCACCGGCTCGGGCAGCCCGGCCCGCACGGCCCTGGTGCCTTCGCCCGCGTCCGCGGGGACGCCGCCGTCTGCTGTGCTCATGCCGCTCCTGTGCTCATGCCGCGCGCTCCTCGACAGCTGCCCGTACGGCGTCGAGCAGACCCTCGCTCGCCGCCTCCACCATCTCCAGGCACTCCTCGAACCCGTCCAGACCGCCGTAGTACGGATCCGGAACGTCCAAGTCCGATCCTGCCCCAGGATCGTAGGCACGCAGCAGCCGGACCTTCGCCGCGTCGGCCGGCGTCGGCGCGAGCCGTCGGAGATCGCGCAGATGCCCCTCGTCCAGCGCGATCACCAGATCCAGGCGCCCGAACCAGTCGGCGCGGAACTGGCGTGCGCTGTGCGTCGATCCATAGCCGTTCGCCTCCAGGACGGAGACGGTGCGCGGATCGGCGCCGTCGCCCTCGTGCCAGCCTCCGGTGCCCGCGCTGTCCACCTCGACGACCCCGTCAAGACCGGCCTGTGCCACCCGCTCGCGGAAGACGGACTCGGCCATGGGCGAGCGGCATATGTTGCCGGTGCAGACGAAGCAGACGCGGTAGGGGGCCGGCTCTCGCGCGGCGGGGTACGCGGAACTCACTGGGCGCTCAGTCCTTGTCGGGCAGGGCGACGTTCAGCGCCCACGAGACGACAGAGATGATCAGGCCGCCGAGCACGGCGGTCCCGAAGCCCTCGACATGGAAGTTCAACCCGAGCTCGTCGGCGAGCCAGGAGGTCAGCAGCAGCATCAGGGCGTTGATCACCAGCGTGATCAGCCCCAGGGTGAGGATGAACAGGGGCAGCGTCAGCAGCTTCACGATCGGCTTGACGAGGAAGTTCACCAGGCCGAACAGCAGGGCCACCAGAACCAGCGAGAGCGCCTTCTCGCCGGTGCTGCCGCCGCTGAGGGTTATGTCGTGGAGCAGCCAGATGGCCACCCCCAGGGCCGCCGCGTTGGCGATCGTCTTGACTAGGAAATTCATCATGTGTCTGATCGTGGCAGACGTGATCGGACTGAGGCAGGGGCGGACTGACATGAAGACATTCCGACTGGACGAGCTGGAGGCGGAGCGCGCCGCCAACGACGGGGCGTACCTTCAGTTCCTGCATGAGCGGAACATGTCGGTCGGGCTGTACGCGCTGGACGCGGGCGAGCTGGACCCGCAGCTTCCGCACCGCCAGGACGAGGTCTACTTCGTCGTCAGCGGCCGCGCCGCGATCACGGTGGGGATGGAGACGACGCAGGTCGGACGCGGCAGCGTGGTGTACGTGCCGGCCGGAGTGGCGCACAAGTTCCACCACATCACCGAGGATCTGCGGGTCATGGTCGTCTTCTCTCCGCCGGAGAGCTGACCTCGACCCCGACCGATCCCTAGGGGTTCGCTCAGGGGAGTTCAAGGGCTCCCGGGCCCCGATCGGGGCCCGCCGCCGCCTAGCATCGAAGCCAGGAACTCACAGAAGCGAGGTAAAGGACGATGGCTGTGCGGGAGATCTTCACGGGAATGCCGTGGTGGGTGAAGTGGGTCGCGGTGCCTGTCATCGCCATTGTCTTGTTCGGCGGGCTGATCGCCAGCGTCGTCGGCTTTGTGATCGGACTGCTTTTCAAGGTCCTGGTGTTCGTCGCTCTCGTCGGCGGACTCGTCTTCGTCGTACGGAAGTTCATGAGTTCTTCCAGTTCGCGCAGCGACTGGTAGCCCTGTCCCGGATAGGGCGCTCGCACGGCCGTTAGCCCGGCTGGGGGAACGCCCCTTACAAAGCCGGTCCTCGGGTGGGTGCTGCCATTAGAGTGGCAATCCGCTGCCGCCCCTTGTTGAATCCGCGCGGTGGACGGGCGGGGGAGGCCCCCGCAGGCGGGCTTAAAGCCCGTCACCACGCCTGGGGGTGACCTTATGGCCACGGCTACCGCTACGAATGGCACCGTCCCTACTCTGATCGGCTCGGTGCAGCGAGCGCTGAGGCTCCTGGAGGCCGCGGCCTCTCATCCGGACGGAGCCCCCGCGAAACAGCTCGCCCGCGAGGCGGGGCTGCCGCTTCCGACCGCGTACCACCTGTTGCGCACCCTGACGCACGAGGACTACCTCCGGCGTGAGAAGGGGCTGTTCGTCCTCGGCGAGGCCGTGGAGCGGCTCGCGCTGGGCGGTGTGCTGCAGAATCGTCGCACCAAGCTGACCGACTCCCTCGCGCACTGGCGCGACGCGATCGGCGTCCCCGTCTACTTCGCGGTCTACAGCGAGGGTGAGATCGAGCTCGTCGCCGTCTCCGACACGCCCTACGCGCCGGCTGTCGACGAGTGGGCCGACTTCCGCGAGACCGGGCACGCGCACGCGATCGGCCAGTGTCTGCTGAGTCAGCTGGACGAGCCGTCCCGCCGCGATCATCTGGACCGCCATCCCGTGCAGGCGGTCACCCCTTATTCCGTACGCGACCGGCGCACGCTCCTGGAGCGGCTGGAGTCGATTGGGCGTATGCAGCCCGTTGTGGAGCGACAGGAATATGCACTCGGCACGGTCTGCGCTGCTATTCCGATCACCGCAGGATCCGCGGCGGCGACAATGGCTATTTCCCTACCTCTTCACCAGGAAGAGCGTCTGCTTCCAGCGATCGAACAACTTCGCAGCGGTATCGGAGGCTTGCTCGGCTCGCTGGCCCTCTCTATCAGTATCTGAAAAATCACTCCTTGTGATCCGGTAGCCCTTCCAGCACGATTACGTCAAGAGGGCCTGGGGGATCATTCCTGGCCGTTTTCGCCACGATTTCATTCACTGCTTCATCTGCTGCGGAGTACATGATGCGCGAGTCGGTCCACGCCGAGGTCCTGATGAGTTTCCTCGTCTCCGAGGAGCTCTCCTTCCGGATCCCGGTGGATCTCGGGTACGACACGGGAGACCCGTACGCGGTGCGGATGACCTTCCACCTGCCCGGAGACGCCCCTGTGACCTGGGCGTTCGGCCGAGAGCTGCTGCTCGACGGCATCAACGCGCCGAGCGGGGACGGCGATGTGCGCATCGCGCCGATCGCGCCCGAAGGGCTGTCCGACGTCACCATCCGGCTTCAGGTCGGCGGCGACCGTGCGCTGTTCAGAGCGAGCGCGGCGCCCCTGGTGGCCTTCCTCGACCGCACCGACAAGCTGGTGCCGCTGGGGCAGGAGCGCACGCTCGGAGAGTTCGAGGGGAATCTGGAGGAGGCGCTCGGTCGCATCCTCGCGGAGGAGAACGCGGGCTGACAGCTTCTGTCCGCGTCCTGTTCCGATCCGCTTCTGATTCGCTGCCGATCCGCGCCGTGCGACGACCGGACCCGCCCGCCGCCCAGCCGCCTCGCCCGTCTGCTGTGCTGCCGCCTTGCCGTCCTGGCCTCTTGGCTTCTGACGCCCGTCGCGTTCGACGCGTGCGCCCGGTGCGCCGTCGGCTTCTGGGAGCCTCTGTATCTCCCGCGCACGCTATAGAGCCCTCGTAGCCCTGATAGCCCTCGTCGTCCTCATAGCGGCCTACTTCTTACGACGACGCCCCTTGCCGGTCCGTACAGGCGCCGAGCCCCCCGCTCCCGCTCCCGCTGCCGCCGGCCGGTCCGCCGAGACGACCAGCGCCGCGAGCACCGTGGTCACCGGCACCGACGCGACCAGGCCGATCGACCCGATCAGGGTCCGTACGATCTCCTCCGCCACGAGCTCGCTGGTGGCCACCGTCCCCACGCTGCTCTGCGCGATGGAGAACAGCAGCAGAAGCGGCAACGCCGCGCCCGCGTACGCGAGTACGAGCGTGTTGACGACGGAGGCGATGTGGTCGCGGCCGATCCGGATCCCCGCCCGGTACAGGCCGCGGGGACCCATCTCCGGGTTGGCCTGGTGCAGCTCCCACACCGCGGACGTCTGCGTCACCGTCACGTCGTCGAGCACGCCGAGCGAGCCGATGATGACCCCGGCCAGCAGCAGGCCGCTCATGTCGATGTTCGGGAAGAGCCCGTGGATCAGCCCGGTGTTGTCGTCCGTGTTGCCGCTCAGGCTGGCCCAGCCGATGAAGAGCGAGCCGAGCAGGCCGATCAGCAGCAGCGAGATCAGCGTGCCGAGGACCGCCACGGAGGTGCGGGCGGACAGGCCGTGGCACAGATAGAGCGCGATCAGCATGATGGCGCTCGCCCCGACCACCGCGACGATCAGCGGATTCGAGCCCTGCAGGATCGCGGGCAGGATGAACAGGGTCAGCACGGCGAACGAGAGAGCCAGCGCGATCAGCGCCATCACCCCTCGCATCCGCCCCACCAGCACCACCGCGAGCGCGAAGATCCCTGCCAGCAGCGCCATGGGGAACTCGCGGTCCACATCGGTCACCGAGTACTGGAGATCGCGGGGCGCGTCGGGCGCGTAGGCCACCACCACGCCCTGGCCCTCCTTCAACTGCCGTGGCGCGTCCGGCTGGACGACCTCGATGAAGGTCCGCCCCTTGTCCTTGCCGGTGGTGACCTCGATCGTCGCCTTTCCGCAGTCGGCCTGCCGGGCGTTGACCGCCTCGCGCCCCTGCGGCGTGGAGCCGCCGCCGGTCGGCGGCGGCTGGGCGGCGTTCACGTCCTTGCAGTCGATCTTCTCGACCTGCACGACTCTGCCCTGCTCGGTCTGCCGGTCGAAGCCGACGCCGGTCCGCTCGTGCGCGGGCGCGCCGCCCGGCCAGAGCACGACGAGGCCGACGACGACCGCCGTGGCGAAAGGAATCAGCACCGCCGCGATGACCTTGCGGAGGTGCTGGGAGACCGGTGCGGCAGGGCCATGGCTATGCGAGTGGCCATGGCCATCGGTGTGCCCGTGGCCAGGCTGCTGGGGCGGCTGGGGCGGGGGCGGCGGGGAAGCGGTCACCGACAGATCATCGCAAGAACGGAAGGGGCCCTACTGTTCAGCACGCCAAAGATGACGCTAGCGTGGGGGCACCTTTGCACACGCGGGAGCTCGGAGCACCGGGCTGAGAGGGCGCTGACCTCCGTACGAGCCGTATGGAAGCCGCTGCGTCGACCGCCGAACCTGTTACCGGGTAATGCCGGCGTAGGGAGTAGGTCTCATGACCGTTCAGGATGCACGCACGCCTGCCTCGAATCAGAGCGACGAGGGCGAGAGGACGCCCGGCTGGCACAAGGGCTACGTCCAAGGCTCGCGCCCCGACCTCCAGGTGCCGGTCCGGCAGGTGCACCTCACCAATGGCAAGGACGTGACGCTGTACGACACGTCCGGCCCGTACACCGACCCGAACGTCGAGACCGACGTCCGGCGCGGTCTGGCCCCGCTGCGCGAGAACTGGATCATCGGTCGCGGCGACACCGAGGAGTACGCGGGCCGTCCGGTCCGCCCCGAGGACGACGGCATCAAGCACACCTCGCCGCGCGGCGGGCTGCGCAATCTCGACGCGGTCTTCCCCGGCCGTCCGCGCCAGCCCCGCCGTGGCCGCGACGGGCAGGCGGTGACCCAGCTCGCGTACGCCCGCCGGGGCGAGATCACCCCGGAGATGGAGTACGTCGCGATCCGCGAGAACGTCTCCCCCGAGGTCGTGCGCGAGGAGATCGCCGCAGGCCGGGCGGTGCTGCCGGCGAATGTGAACCACCCGGAGATCGAGCCGATGATCATCGGCAAGCGGTTCCTGGTGAAGGTCAACGCCAACATCGGCAACTCCGCGGTCACCTCCTCCATCGAGGAGGAGGTCGAGAAGATGACCTGGGCGACGCGCTGGGGCGCGGACACCGTCATGGACCTCTCCACCGGCCGCAACATCCACACCACCCGCGAGTGGGTGCTGCGCAACTCCCCCGTGCCGATCGGCACCGTGCCGCTCTACCAGGCTCTCGAGAAGGTCGACGGCCGGGCCGAGGAGCTGACCTGGGAGATCTACAAGGACACGGTCATCGAGCAGGCCGAGCAGGGCGTCGACTACATGACGGTCCACGCCGGCGTGCTGCTGCGCTACGTCCCGCTGACCGCGCGCCGCAAGACCGGCATCGTCTCGCGCGGCGGCTCGATCATGGCGGCCTGGTGCCTGGCGCACCACAAGGAGTCGTTCCTGTACGAGAACTTCGAGGAGCTCTGCGAGATCCTCGCCTCGTACGACGTGACGTACTCCCTCGGCGACGGTCTGCGGCCCGGCTCGATCGCCGACGCCAACGACGAGGCGCAGTTCGCGGAGTTGCGCACGCTCGGGGAACTCAACACGATCGCCAAGCGTTTCCATGTGCAGACGATGATCGAAGGACCCGGTCACGTCCCGATGCACAAGATCAAGGAGAACATCGACCTCCAGCAGGAGATCTGCGAGGAGGCCCCCTTCTATACGCTCGGCCCGCTCACCACGGACGTGGCCCCGGCGTATGACCACATCACCTCCGGCATCGGGGCGGCGATGATCGCCTGGTGGGGCACGGCCATGCTCTGCTACGTCACGCCCAAGGAGCACCTGGGCCTGCCCAACCGCGACGATGTGAAGACCGGCGTCATCACCTACAAGATCGCCGCGCATGCGGCGGACCTGGCCAAGGGGCACCCCGGGGCGCAGGAGTGGGACGACGCGCTGTCGGACGCGCGCTTTGAGTTCCGGTGGGAGGACCAGTTCAACCTGGCCCTCGACCCGGACACGGCACGGGAGTTCCACGACGAGACGCTCCCGGCGGAGCCCGCGAAGACGGCGCACTTCTGCTCGATGTGCGGCCCGAAGTTCTGCTCGATGAAGATCAGCCGGAGCATCACCGAGCAGTTCGCCCCTGACCTGGCGGTATCGGCTTCGGAGGCGGAGGTCGAGGCGGGGATGCTGGAGAAGTCGCGGGAGTTCGCGGCGAGCGGCAACCGCGTCTACCTGCCCATGGCGGACTGACGCCAGGGGGCGCTGACGAGCGTCGCCGCCGGCGTGCGTCGGCATCGGCATGCGTCGACGTCGGCGGGGCGCGGGACGTCCTTCGCCGTGTGCTGCTGCGTGCCGGGTGCCGTCGGCTGACGAACAGCGGGTGGCGCCGAGGCCTCAGCCCGAACGGGGCCTCGCCGCCCATCCGCCCGCCCGCCCGCGCGGGCAGGCGGCTTGCGGACGCGCCCGCAGCGTCGCCGACGACTTCCGGGTCGATCGGCGCCTCGGCAGCCCGCATGGCCCCTGGGCCGCGCGCCGGTCGATGGCCCGCCGCTCAACGGCCCGTCGGTCAGCAGCGCGTCCGTGAACGGCGCGTCGGTGACCGGCCTGTCGGCGAACGGACCGTCGGTGAAACGGCCTGTTCGGTCGGGTCACTCCGGCTGGTGCTCGGGGCCGCCGAAGTCGGGGCTGGTGAAGTCCGGGCTGGTGAACGTGGGCCGCTGGCCGGCCGTCGAGCCCTCGCTCGGGCTGGAGTAGTCCGGGCCGCTGTAGCCGACCTTCGGGATCCGGCTCACATGGCGCGGCGGAGCCGTGGACGACGGGTCGGCGCTGGGGTCCGCCAGCGCTGCCCGCAGAAACGGCAGCATGCCGCGCTCCAACAGGGCGTGCCGCCAGGCCTCCTTGGCGCGGGCGAGCTCGTCGGGCAGCTCGCCCGAGAGGCTGTCGGCGGCCGGTACCTGGGTCGCGCCGTTGCGCAGGGCGGTGAGCAGCAGCCCTATCGCGGCGACGAGTATGCCCGCCGCCGTGACCGCTCCGAAGAACCAGCCCGCCGTGAGGAGGGTCTCGGCGAAGGAGGGCGTGGGGCTGAGCATTTTCAGTATGTAGCCGACCAGCAGGAAGATCACCGCTGCCGTGCCCGCCAGGACGGGCGCCAGCACGGCGACTATCGCCGCGAATCCCGCGCCGCCGCTGTCGGCGGCCTCGCCTATGGACGGCGCCAGCACCGAATTGCGCACGGACTCGGGCGCCGAGGGCGAGCGCAGGTCCGCACGGACCTTCACATAGTGCTCGTACTCGGTCGCGGCCGCGGTGGTGATCAGCGCCGTCGCGTTCAGGGCCATCGTGCGCAGCTGTGCCGTGTTCAGTCGTTCCCCGACGGCGGCGAGATCCGGACGGTCATGGGCGTTGCGCAGTGCGTCGTCGAGGATTCGCTCGTACTCGGCGCGATCCTCGGTCAGCAGGTGCGGAGCGCTGTTCATGTGCATCCCCCGATGCTCCGTAGGGCCCGGATTGCCCGTATCGACCGGGCGGTTGGGCAGAAACGGAGGAGAGCCTGCTACGGATAAGCCGATGGTAGAGCCGTTAAGGCACGGGGTGACAGAGGGTTTCGGGAAATCGCCTGCCCCGAATCGGCTCAGTTATGCAGCGGGAGCTTCACCACAAGCAGCTTTCCGGCCATGGTCACTCCGCCGTCCATGGCGATGGCGAGCCCGTCCGCGTACACATGCGGCCCCTCGACGACCGGGCGCTCGCCGTCCTCGCCGTCCTCCGTGCCGACCTCGCCGAGCAGATACGGAATGGGGCTGTGACCGTGGACGACGCGACTGCCGCCATAGGTGTCGAGCAGCTCGCGTACGGCCTGGGGGCCTTCGTCGTCGCGGAAGGCGAAGCGCTTGGTGAACTTGCGGAACAGGTCCCAGCACTCGTCGGCGTCGTTGCGGGTGAGGATCTCGTGGACGGTGTCGTTGACGTCCTCGATGGTCGTGCCGTAGTCGAGGTAGGCGGTCGTGTCGGAGTGCATCAGCAGATGCCCGTCCTCCTCGACCACCGCGTCCAGCCGCGCCATCCACTGCAGATGGACCTCCTGCAGCCGGTCCATGTCGACCTTCTGGCCGCCGTTGAGCAGCCAGGCGGCCTGGAAGGTGGCGGTGCCCGCCCCGGAGTTGACCGGGGTGTCGCCGAACCGCTTCGCGCCGAGCAGCAGCAGCTCGTGGTTGCCCATGAGCGCCTTGCAGTAGCCGCCGGCGGCCGCGGCCTCGGCGGACAGCCGCATGACGAGGTCGATGACGCCGATGCCGTCGGGACCGCGGTCGGTGAAGTCGCCGAGGAACCACAGACGGGTGTTGCCCGCGGCCCACTGGCCGTCGGCGTCGATGAGGCCCTGTGCGGCGAGGGCGGCGATCAGCTCGTCGAGATAGCCGTGGACGTCGCCGACGACATAGAGCGGGCCGAGCCCCTCGGGCGTGGCCGTCTCGGCCGGGTTGACCTGCACCTGGACGGTGTCGCCCGGGCCGCCGCGACTGATCACCGGAAGATCGCGCTCGGTGGGCGTGTAGCCGTCCGGCTGCTCGGCCGCGGGCACGGCGTTGCCGGGGTGATCGGAGCGGCCGGGGGCGACAGGTGCCGCCGGAGCCGCTGGCGTCGGGGGCGTCGCAGGGGCCACAGCGGGCCCAGGGGTCGCCGGGGCGCCGTCGCCGAGTTGGCCGGACTGCGTCGGCTGGGCGGGCACGCGCACTGGCTGCGCGGGCGCCTGCCCAGGCTGCGCGGCGGCGGAAGCCGGGCCGGCAGCCGGCGCCGGGGCCGGCTGCTGCGTCCGCGCGTCCGGTTGAACCGGAGGCGGCGTCTGCTCGTACTGCACCTGTGACTGCACGGGAACCTGCGCGTACGGCGGTACGCGGAAATCGCGCAACGTCGCCGTCCGCACCACGGGTCCTTGACCGGCCCCCTGAGTCATCGACCCCTCCACCACCGTCGCGCCGCCGTTCACCTCTCGGCCCAGCCTGGTCGGGGTGGTCCGCGGTGTCGTTCGCCCATCATAGGAATGAGGCCCGCGCTGTGTGACGCACCAGGGGTGGTGAATCCTTCCGCACCCCTGGTTCGCCGGTCGTTTCGTCCCAATTGGGAAGGTCTAGTCCTGAGATGGGGATCGCGGGGCGCTCACAGTCGTTCGCGGATTGCGGCGCTGGGAGGACGTCCGGACGATCAGTTCGGTCGGTATCACCTGCTCGACGGGCCGGTCCTCGTCGATTCCCTCGATCGCGTCGATGAGGAGCTGGACGACCGCCGTGCCGATCCGGCGCGGCTTGAGCGAGAGCGTGGTGATGGGCGGCTCGGTGGTCGCGTACACGGTCGACTCGCTGCAGCAGACCAGCAGAAGGTCGTCGGGTACGCGCAGCCCGTACCGCCGGGCGGCGGCGAGCAGATCGGTGCCGTTGGGGTCGAAGAGTCCATAGACGGCATCGGGTCTGTCCGGGCGGGCGAGCAGCCGGTCCGCGGCGACGGCGCCCGCGCACGGGTCGTGGGCGGGATAGGACTCGTAGACCGGGTCCTGGCCGACGCGCTCGCACCAGCTCAGATACGCGGTGGTGGACAGATGGGTGTACGTGTCGGTGGTCGTGCCGGTGAGCAGGCCGATCCGGCGGGCGCCGGCGGCGGCGAGGTGGTCGAGCAGATCGAGTACGGCGGCTTCGTGGTCGTTGTCGACCCAGGCTGTGACCGGGAGCGTCCCGGCCGGACGCCCGTCGGATACGACGGGCAGGCCCTGGCGGACCAGTTCGGTGACGACGGGGTCGTGGTCGGAGGGGTCGATGACGACGGTGCCGTCGAGGGCGACGTTCGACCAGACGTCATGGCGTGAGGTGGCGGGCAGGATGACGAGTGCGTAGCCGCGGGCGAGCGCGGCCGAGGTCGCCGCTCTCGCCATCTCGGCGAAGTAGGCGAACTCTGTGAAGGTGAAAGGTTCATCCCCGTATGTCGTGACCGTCAGGCCGATGAGGCCCGACTTTCCGGTACGGAGCGTGCGGGCCGCCGCGGAGGGGCGATACCCCAGCCGGTCGGCGACCTCGCGGACATGTCGGCGGGTGGCGTCCGGGAGCCGGCCCTTGCCGTTGAGCGCGTCGGAGACAGTCGTGATCGAGACTCCGGCTGCGGCGGCCACGTCTCGAATGCCCGCCCGACTCTGTCGGCTCCCCCGGCGGGGTGTCTCCGTCCGGCTCACCTGATGCTTCCCTGCTGCTGTCATGGCGAGCCGATAGTAGGGCTCGTGCGGGCGGTTGGGCCGGTCGCATATTCACTCGTTGACAGGCACGTTTCTGCAAGGTCGTTTCGGCCCAATTGCCTTGGAAGGAAAGGGACTTGCACGTCAGGGCCACGACGCCCCGCGAGTCGAGCCGGACACGCCAGCCGAATGGTCGATGTTGCGAAGAGGTCTCAACTCACCACTACGGGTGATGCGCGCCACGGAGTGAGCTACCGGCGCGCACCCTGGAGAGAAGCGCTCCCCCCTTTCGGCGCGCCCGCCCTCCGAGGAGGATTCGCAGGGTATTCGCAGGCGACGCCAATCCTCATAAGGTGAGCAGTATTCGAATCTATTGAAGGCACGACAGAAGCACGAGGAGGACCTGCGGTGAGCGAGACGAGCCCCAAGCTGCGCGCCGAGCTGGACGGCATCCCCACCTACAAGCCCGGCAAGCCCGCGGCGGCCGACGGTCCGGTCGCGTACAAGCTGTCGTCCAACGAGAACCCGTACCCGCCGCTGCCGGGCGTGATGGAGAGCGCCCTCGCCGCGGCGCAGCAGTTCAACCGCTACCCGGACATGGCCTGCACCGGCCTGATGAACGAGCTCGCGGACCGCTTCGGGGTGCCCGTGACGCACCTGGCCACCGGCACCGGCTCGGTGGGCGTGGCCCAGTCACTGATCCAGTCCACCTCGGGCCCGGGCGACGAGGTGATCTACGCCTGGCGGTCCTTCGAGGCGTACCCGATCATCACCCAGATCAGCGGCGCCACGTCGGTCCCGGTGCCGCTGACCCCCGGCGATGTGCACGACCTGGACGCCATGGCCGATGCGATCACCGACCGGACCCGGCTGATCTTCGTCTGCAACCCGAACAACCCGACCGGCACGGTGGTGCGCCGGGCCGAGCTGGAACGGTTCCTCGACCGGGTGCCGAGCGATGTCCTGGTGGTGCTGGACGAGGCGTACCGCGAGTTCATCCGCGACGCCGAGGTGCCCGACGGCATCGAGATCTACCGCGACCGCCCCAATGTGGCCGTGCTGCGCACCTTCTCCAAGGCGTACGGGCTGGCGGGTCTGCGGGTCGGCTTCGCGGTCGCCCATGAGCCGGTGGCCGCCGCGCTGCGCAAGACTGCGGTCCCCTTCGGCGTCACCCAGCTCGCCCAGGACGCGGCGGTCGCCTCGCTGCGCGCCGAGGACGCTCTGCTGGGTCGGGTCGGCTCACTGGTCGCCGAGCGGCTGCGGGTGTACGAGGGGCTGGTCAAGCAGGGCTGGACGGTGCCCGAGACCCAGGCCAACTTCGTCTGGCTGCGGCTCGGCGACCGTACGCTCGACTTCGCGGCCGTCTGCGAGCGGGCCGGCGTGGTCGTGCGGCCGTTCGCGGGCGAGGGCGTGCGGGTCACCATCGGCGAGTCCGAGGCCAACGACATCTTCCTCAAGACCGCGGAGAGCTTCCACAAGGAGCTCTAGGCCTCGACGCTCTAGGCCTCGGGGTTCTCGGCTCTGCGCTCTCGGCTCGGCGGGGCGGACCTCGGCGGGGCCGACCTCGGCCGGGCCGTGGAGTCCGCTACTCCACCGCCTCGACGCCGACCGGATCGCCGTCGCGGACCGTGGCCAGCAGGCGCGGGTCGCCGTCGAGGCTGCCGAGGACGTTGCAGGGACTCGCGAGGCGGCACTCGTCGCCTCGCGAGATCGGCGTGGGGCCGTACGGCAGCGCGAGCGCGTCGCCGTCGGTCCAGAACGCGACCGTGCCCGGCGCCACCACCTGCCGCGCGTCAGGTTCCAGCGCGGGGGAGACGGGAGTCGCGAAGTAGACCTCCTCTCCCCAGGTGCGGGCGGAGGAGGAGATCGGCAGAACCCCCATGAGCGCCTTGCTCGTGGGGGTCTCTTCGAGGGTCGCGGTCAGGCGCCCGGCGGGCCAGGAGATCTGGATCTGCATGCCGATGGATTCAACAATATGTTGAAGTTCCTGGGAAGAGGCACCGAAGGGGGCCCCCGTACGTAGGTCCGAATAGGAGTGCGCAATAATGCTTGTGAATGTGAACGCGTTCACAAGCTCGCCTGTTTGATCCCGCAATGCAGGGGTTGTGACGGGCAGGTCGCCGCTGTGACCACGGCAAGGTAAGGAGAGACGACGTGGACCTCGCTCTGGCGCCAGAAACTTTGGCGCGATGGCAGTTCGGCATCACCACCGTCTACCACTTCCTCTTCGTCCCCCTGACGATCTCCCTCGCCGCGCTGACCGCCGGCCTTCAGACCGCCTGGGTGCGCACCGAGAAGGAGAAGTACCTCAAGGCCACCAAGTTCTGGGGCAAGCTCTTCCTGATCAACATCGCCATGGGCGTGGTCACGGGCATCGTGCAGGAGTTCCAGTTCGGCATGAACTGGTCTGACTACTCGCGCTTCGTCGGCGACGTCTTCGGCGCCCCGCTCGCCTTCGAGGCGCTGATCGCCTTCTTCTTCGAGTCCACCTTCATCGGGCTGTGGATCTTCGGCTGGGACAAGCTCCCGAAGAAGATCCATCTGGCCTGCATCTGGATGGTCTCGATCGGCACCGTCCTCTCGGCGTACTTCATCCTGGCCGCCAACTCCTGGATGCAGCACCCGGTCGGCTACCGGATCAACGAAGAGCGCGGGCGCGCCGAGCTCACCGACTTCTGGCTCGTGCTCACCCAGAACACCGCGCTCACCCAGTTCTTCCACACCATCACGGCCGCTTTCCTGGTCGGCGGCGCGTTCATGGTCGGCATCGCCGCCTTCCATCTGGCGCGCAAGAAGCACATCCCGGTGATGCGGACCTCGCTGCGGCTCGGGCTGGTCACCGTCGCGGTCGCCGGACTGCTCACCGCCGTCAGCGGCGATCTGCTCGGCAAGGTGATGTTCAAGCAGCAGCCGATGAAGATGGCCGCCGCCGAGGCGCTGTGGGACGGCGAAGCGCCCGCCCCGTTCTCGATCTTCGCCTATGGAGACGTGGACGCGGGCCACAACAAGGTCGCTATAGAGATCCCGGGACTCCTGTCCTTCCTCGCCAACGACGACTTCGACTCGTACGTCCCCGGCATCAACGACGTGAACAAGTCCGAGCAGGAGAAGTTCGGGCCCGGCGACTACCGGCCCAACATCCCGGTCGCGTACTGGGGCTTCCGCTGGATGATCGGCTTCGGGATGGCGTCTTTGACCATCGGGCTGATCGGTCTCTGGCTCACCCGCAAGAAGTTCATGCTGCCCCAGGCGCTGCGGACGGGCGACGACGAAGTGCCGCGTCTGGTGCTCTTCAAGAACAAGGCGCTCAGCCCCAAGCTCGCGAAGTGGTACTGGCTCGTCGCCGTGTGGACCATGCTCTTCCCGCTGATCGCCAACTCCTGGGGCTGGATCTTCACCGAGATGGGCCGTCAGCCGTGGGTGGTGTACGGCGTGCTGCGCACCAGCGACGCCGTCTCCCCCGGAACCTCGCAGGCCGAGGTGCTCATCTCGATGCTCGTCTTCACGTCGCTCTACGCCGTGCTCGCCGTGATCGAGGTCAGGCTGATGATCAAGTACGTCAAGGCAGGGCCGCCCGAGCTCACCGAGGCCGACCTCAACCCGCCCACCAAGATCGGCGGCGACGACCGTGACGCCGACCGGCCGATGGCCTTCTCCTACTGAAGCCCCGAGGAGCTGCTGAGGCATGGAACTCCACGACGTCTGGTTCGTACTCATCGCCGTCCTGTGGATCGGCTACTTCTTCCTCGAGGGCTTCGACTTCGGGGTCGGCGTCCTGACCAAGCTGCTGGCCCGCGACCGGGCCGAGCGGCGGGTGCTGATCAACACCATCGGGCCCGTCTGGGACGGCAACGAGGTCTGGCTGCTGTCCGCCGGCGGTGCGACGTTCGCCGCGTTTCCCGAGTGGTACGCCACCCTGTTCTCCGGCTTCTACCTGCCGCTGCTGCTGATCCTGGTCTGCCTGATCGTGCGCGGCGTCGCCTTCGAGTACCGGCACAAGAGGACCGAGGAGCGCTGGCAGACCAACTGGGAGCATGCGATCTTCTGGACCTCGCTGCTGCCCGCCTTCCTGTGGGGCGTCGCCTTCGGCAACATCGTGCGCGGCGTGGAGATCGACGGTCGCAAGGAGTACGTCGGCGGTCTCCTCGACCTGCTCAACCCGTACGCGCTGCTGGGCGGGCTGGTCACGCTGACGCTGTTCACCTTCCATGGCGCGGTGTTCGCCGCGCTGAAGACGGTGGGCGACATCCGGGTCCGGGCCAGGGGCCTCGCGCTCAAGCTGGGGCTGCTCACCGCCGTGCTGGCGCTGGGCTTCCTGGTCTGGACGCAGATCTCGCGCGGCGACGGCAAGAGCTTGGTCGCGATGGTCGTCGCCGTGCTGGCGCTGGTCGGGGCGATCGTGGCGATCAAGGCCGGGCGCGAGGGTTGGTCGTTCGCCTTCTCGGGTGTGACGATCGTCGCCGCCGTCGCGATGCTGTTCCTGGCGATGTTCCCGAACGTCATGCCGTCCTCGCTCAACGAGGAGTGGAGTCTGACGGTTTCCAACGCCTCGTCGAGCCCGTACACCCTGAAGATCATGACCTGGTGCGCGGGCATCGCGGCGCCGCTGGTGATGCTCTACCAGGGCTGGACGTACTGGGTGTTCCGCAAGCGGATCGGCACGCAGCACATCGCCGATGCCCACTAGTGGGGGATGTTTCACGTGAAACCGATCGACCCGCGACTGCTCACCTACGCCCGGGCCACCCGTCGATTCCTCGTCGCAGTGGTGCTACTCGGACTCGTCGGGGCGGCGCTGGTCGTCGCCCAGGCGATGCTGATCGCCGAAGTGGTGGTGGGGGCCTTTGAGGAGGGGCTCTCCACCTCCGGGCTCGCCGCTCCACTGGGCCTGCTGGCAGCGGTCGCGGTCGGCCGCGCGCTCGTCTCCTGGCTGACCGAGCTGGCCGCGCACCGGGCGAGCGCGGCGGTCAAGTCCGAGCTGAGAGGGCGGCTGCTGGAGCGGGCGGCCCGGCTCGGTCCGGGCTGGCTGAGCGGGCAGCGCACGGGATCGCTGGTCGCGCTCGCCACGCGCGGCGTCGATGCTCTGGATGACTACTTCGCCCGCTATCTGCCGCAGCTGGGGCTCGCGGTGGTCGTGCCGGTGGCGGTGCTCGCCCGGATCGTGACCGAGGACTGGGTCTCGGCCGCCGTCATCGTGGTGACCCTGCCGCTGATTCCGCTGTTCATGGTGCTCATCGGCTGGGCCACGCAGTCGCGGATGGACCGGCAGTGGCGACTGCTGTCCCAGCTCTCGGGCCACTTCCTCGACGTCGTCGCCGGGCTGCCGACGCTCAAGGTCTTCGGACGGGCGAAGGCGCAGGCCGATTCGATCCGGTCCATCACCGGGGAGTATCGGCGGGCCACCCTGCGGACTCTTCGGATCGCGTTCCTCTCCTCGTTCGCACTCGAGCTGCTGTCGACGCTCTCGGTGGCGCTGGTGGCCGTCGGCATCGGCATGCGGCTGGTGCACGGGGACCTGGATCTGTACACGGGACTGGTGATCCTGATCCTCGCGCCCGAGGCGTATCTGCCGCTGCGGCAGGTCGGGGCGCAGTACCACGCGGCGGCCGAGGGGCTGGCCGCAGCAGAGGAGATCTTCCAGGTCCTGGAGACAGAGCCGTGGACCGGCGGTACGCGGACGGCGCCCGGCACGCTCCGCCTGGAGCTCGACGAGGTCACCGTCCGCCACGCGGGGCGCAGCGAGGCGTCGCTGGACGCGGCGTCGCTGGTGGTGGAGCCCGGTGAGACGGTCGCGCTGGTCGGCCCGAGCGGGGTCGGGAAGTCGACGCTGCTGAACGTCCTGCTGGGCTTTGCGACGCCGGCCGAGGGGCGGGTGCGGATCGGGGGCGTGGACCTGGCGCGTCTGGACCTGGAGCGGTGGCGGGAGCAGATCGCATGGGTGCCGCAGCGGCCGTATCTCTTCGCGGGAACCGTCGCCGAGAACGTTCGGCTGGCGAGGCCGGACGCGGACGACGCCGCGGTGGCGGACGCGCTGCGAGAGGCGGGGGCGTACGACTTCGTGACCGCGCTGCCCCAGGGTGTGGACACCCTGCTCGGGGAGGACGGCGCGGGCATCTCGGCCGGTCAGCGCCAACGGCTGGCGCTGGCGCGGGCGTTCCTGGCGGACCGGCCGCTGCTGCTGCTCGACGAGCCGACGGCGGCGCTGGACGGCGAGACGGAGGCGGGCGTCGTCGACGCGGTGCGGCGACTGGCCGTGGGGCGGACGGTACTGCTGGTCGTCCACCGGCCGGCTCTGCTGGCGGTGGCGGACCGGGTGGTGGAGCTCCGCCCGTCGGAGTCTCTCGCGGCGGAGCTCCGTCCCGTGGAGCCTCTCCTTGCGGAGGCTCGCCTGGCGGAGGCGGGCGGGGCGACCGCCGCTGGCCAGACCCTGACGAAGACCGTGGGGTGCGAGGGCTCTCCGGCCGCGTCCGAGATCCTGCTGCCGTCGGCGCCGGCGGACGGCACGGCTGGCTCCGCCGAACCGGCCGCCGCCGGGTCCGCGCAGAAGTCGGGCGGAGCCGGCCGAGGCGCCGGCTCCGTCCCCGCCGCCCTGGTCCGGGTGCGGGCGGCTGCCGGCGGGCTGAAGGGGCGGCTCGGCTTGGCGCTGCTGCTCGGCAGCCTCGCCCTCGGCTCCGCCGTCGGGCTCATGGCCGTCTCCGGATGGCTCATCTCCCGCGCCTCCGAGCAGCCCCCGGTCCTCTATCTGATGATGGCCGTGACGGCGACCCGCGCCTTCGGCATCGGGCGGGCCGTCTTCCGGTACGCCGAGCGGCTCGTCTCCCACGACGCCGTGCTGCGGATGCTCGCCGAGATGCGGGTCGCGGTCTATCGCCGACTGGAGCGCATCACCCCCGCGGGGCTGCGCCGCACCCGGCGCGGAGACCTGCTGTCGCGGCTTGTGACCGATGTGGACGCCCTGCAGGACTACTGGCTGCGCTGGATGCTGCCCGTGGGGGCGGCCGTCGTCGTGGGCGCGGGCTCCGTCGGGTTCACGGCGTGGCTGCTCCCCGAGGCCGGCGCCGTGCTCGCCGTCGGACTGCTGGCGGCCGGTGCGGCCGTGCCGCTGGCGGGCGGCGCCGTCGCCCGGCGGGCCGAGCGTCAGCTCGCCCCCGCGCGCGGGGCGCTGGCCACCCGCGTCGTCGACCTGTTCGGCGGCACCGCCGAACTGACGGTCGCCGGCGCTCTGAAGGGACGGATCGAACAGACCCGGGACGCCGACCGCGAGCTGACCCGCATCGCCTCGCGCGGCGCCGCCGCGACCGCGCTCGGCGCCGGGCTCTCCGCGCTGGCGTGCGGACTGACCGTGGTGTGCGCGGCGTTGGCGGGAGTGCAGGCGGTACGCGACGGACGGCTCGACGGGGTGTCCCTCGCGGTCGTCGTGCTGACTCCGCTCGCCGCGTTCGAGGCGGTCGTCGGGCTGCCGCTCGCCGTGCAGTACCGGCAACGGGTCAAGCGGAGCGCCGAGCGGGTGTACGAGGTGCTGGACGCGCCCGTTCCCGTCCACGAGCCGGAGCGGCCGGCCGCTGTGCCGCAGACGGCGTTCCCCCTGGAGATGCGCGGGCTCAGCGCCCGCTACGCCGGTCAGGAGCGGGACGCTCTCGCGGACTTCGACCTCACGCTCACCCCCGGGAGGCGCGTCGCCGTCGTCGGCGCCTCCGGCGCCGGGAAGACCACCCTCGCGCAGGTCCTGCTCCGCTTCCTCGACCAGCGAGAGGGCGCGTACGACATCGGCGGCGTGGACGCGGCCACGCTGGACGGCGACGCGGTCCGGCGCATGGTCGGCCTCTGCGCGCAGGACGCGCACCTGTTCGACAGCTCCGTACGCGAGAACCTCAGGCTCGCGCGCCCGGACGCCTCCGAGGACGAGCTCCGGCAGGCACTCGCCAAGGCGCGGCTGCTGGCGTGGGTCGAGGCGCTGCCCGACGGTCTCGACACCGTCGTCGGGGAGCACGGCGCGCAGCTCTCCGGCGGTCAGCGGCAGCGGCTGGCGCTCGCTCGGGCGCTCCTCGCCGACTTCCCCGTACTCGTCCTCGACGAGCCCGCCGAGCACCTCGATCTGGCCACCGCCGACGCGCTCACCGCCGATCTGCTGGCGGCGACCGAGGGCCGGACGGCCGCCGGGACGGCGACGGTGCTGATCACTCACCGGCTGCGCGGGCTCGACGCGGTCGACGAGGTGGTCGTGCTGGAGGCCGGGCGTGCGGTGCAGCGCGGTTCGTACGCGGAGCTCGCCGTCGCCGAAGGGCCGCTGCGGCGGCTGCTGGAGCGCGAGCGGGAGGCCGACCTGTGCGGGCTCGTGCGCCGCTGAGCTCTGCCGCCCCCGGACCGCCGACGTGGCCGGCTCCCATGGCGCCGACGCGACCGGCCCCCGGACCGCCGTGCTCTGAGCGAGTCGCCCGAGCCGTGCCGGGGGAGGCGGATCGCGGGGGCTGCTGCTGAGACCCGCTAGATGAGACCCGCGCGCCGGGCCAGGATCTGCTCGATGACGACCGCTACGCCGTCCTCGTTGTTCGCGACCGTACGGCCGGACGCCGCCGCGATCACGTCAGGGTGGGCGTTGCCCATGGCGAAGGACGTCCCCGCCCAGGTCAGCATCTCCACGTCGTTGGGCATGTCACCGAAGGCCACCACCTCGTCGGAGGAGATCCCGCGCTCGGCGCAGCACAGGGCGAGCGTGCTCGCCTTGCTCACGCCCAGGCCGCTGATCTCCAGCAGCGCGGTGGGGCTGGAGCGGGTGATGGAGGCGAGGTGACCGGCAGACGTACGGGCCAGTGTGAGGAAGCCGTCGGGCGCCAGCTCCGGGTGGAAGGCGAGCAGCTTGATCACCGGGGGCCCTTGTCCCGGCTCTTCCTCGTGGAGCAGCTTCTCCGCGGGGGCGACGGCCGCGACCGGGTCGAAGCGGAACGGCGGATAGGCCGGCTCGTAGGAGATGCCGGTGGTCAGCTCGACCGCGAACGAGGCGCCGGGCGCAGCGTCGCGCACGGCGCGTACGACGGCGAGGGCCTTCTCCCGGTCCAGGGGGTGGACCTCGAGCAGCTTTCCGCCCGCGTGCAGATCGACGACGGCCGCGCCGTTGGCGCAGATGGCGAGCCCATGGCCGTGGACATGGTCACGGACGATGCCCATCCAGCTCGGCGGCCGGCCGGTGACGAAGAAGACCTCGATCCCCGCGTCCTCTGCGGCCGCCAGTGCGGCGATCGTCCGATCCGATACGGATTTGTCGTCGCGTAGCAGCGTGCCGTCCAGGTCGGTGGCGATCAGCCGGGGGTGAGCGGGCAGCGAGAGCGGATCGGTAGCTGAGGTCACAGATCCATTCTCCCGTACGGATGTGCACGGGCGTGCGGGAGGGCGCACATTTGAGTGCGCATCCAGCTGTGCGGGGAGACGTACTCTCGAAGGATGCGCCTGAGTACCGTGATTCTTCCTGTCCGCCGTTGGCACGAGGGTGGCCGCGACGAGTGGCTGCGGGCTGAGCAGCTCGGCTTCCACACCGCGTACACCTACGATCACCTGTCGTGGCGGACCTTCCGCGACGGCCCCTGGTACGGCGCGGTCCCGACGCTGACCGCGGCGGCCGCCGCCACCGAGCGGATGCGGCTGGGCACGCTGGTCACCTCCCCGAACTTCCGGCACCCCGTCACCCTCGCCAAGGAACTGATCTCGCTGGACGACGTCTCCGGCGGTCGGACGACCCTCGGCATCGGCGCGGGCGGCATGGGCTTCGACGCGACGGCGCTGGGCCAGCAGGCCTGGACGCCGCGTGAGCGCGCCGACCGTTTCGCGGAGTTCGTGCCGCTGCTGGACCGGCTGCTCACCGAGGACTCGGTGACGTACGACGGGGCCTTCTACTCCGCCGTCGAGGCCCGCAACATCCCCGGCTGCGTACAGCGGCCGCGGCTGCCGTTCGCGATCGCCGCGACCGGGCCGCGCGGGCTGAAGCTGACGGCGAAGCACGGGCAGGCATGGGTGACCACCGGCGACCCGAAGATCTTCGAGACGGGCACGCCCGAGGATTCCGTCGAGGCGCTGCGCGGTCAGCTCGACAAGCTCGGCAAGGCGTGCGCGGAGGTCGGACGCGATCTGGGCGAGCTCGACAAGATCCTGCTCACCGGGTTCACGCCGCAGCCCGGTCGGCCGCTGGAGTCGCTCGACGCGTTCGTCGACTTCGCCGGTACGCACTTCGAGCTCGGCTTCACCGAGATCGTGCTGCACGCTCCGATCCCGGACTCGGACTTCGCCGCGGACCAGGCCGTCTTCGAGCAGATCGCGACGGAGGGCCTGGCGCAGCTCGGCCGCTGAGCCGTGACTGCCGAGCCGAGGCCGCCCAGCCCTGATCGCCGAGGCGCGACCGCTGAGCCCCGCCAGTGCGCTCGAGCGGGAGCGCCGCGGAGCCTTGCGCGGCCGGCTACGCGTCGGGCAGGCTCAGGAACTGCGGCGGCACCTCGTCGCAGAGCCAGACGCCGTTGGCGCTGACGTGAAAGACATGGCCCGCCCGGTGCATCGCGCCGGCCTGGACGGAGAGGACGACCGGGCGGCCACGGCGGGCCCCGACCCGGGTCGCGGTCTCGCGGTCGGGCGAGAGATGGACATGGTGGCGCTTCATCGGGCGCAGCCCCTCGGCGCGGATCGCGTCCAGGCTGCGGGCCACGGTGCCGTGGTAGAGGTACTCGGGCGGCTCGGCCGTGGGCAGGTCGAGGTCTACTTCGACCGTGTGGCCCTGGTTCGCGCGGATGCGGGAACCCTCGATGGTGAAGCGCCGCTTGTCGTTGACGGCCACGACATGGTCGAGCTCGGCGCGGGTGAACCTGAAGCCGTGCTCGGCGGCGGCGCGCATCAGCTCGTCGATCTCCACCCAGCCGTTCTCGTCGAGGGTGATGCCGATCCGGTCGGGCTGGTGCCGCAGATGCTTCGAGAGGTACTTCGACACCCTCACGGTGCGTCGGTCGTCGGGGAGGCCCGAGGCGCCGGGTCTTGCGCCATGGACCGCGTCGGGTTCTGAGTCAGATCTTTCGTTCATCGCGTCAGCGTGCCCTGCCGCCGGGCGTCGCCGCCACCAGAAAAATTGCTCTGCAGGTTTGATCCACAGCCAACTATAGTTATCCACAGGGGAATTGGAGATTCTGTGGACAACTGAGCTGCGGTTTAAGTGCTTTGGTCAAAATGCTGTGAAGTGTGGCCCTTTGCGGCAAGGGTGTCCAATGTCCGTGCCTGTAGCTCTCGTTCGGTGGCCGCGGCGATGAAGGCCGCCGCGTTCTCCTCGCCAACCAGGGCGTCCACCGCGCGAATTGTCTCTTGCGGCAGGGCTACCGTCCGGGGCTCGGCCTCGGGCGGCGGCGGACCCTCGGCCCTCAGATGCTGCTGAAGGTGGCGGGTCGCGAACAGCCGCATCGCCCGCGCCAGTTCCGCGTCCACCGTCTGCTGCGCGAGCGGCCGAAGACGGCGCACCAGAGCCGCCGCCTCGGCCGCGTCGGCGTCGGTCGGCGGGTGGTGCTCCAGATAGCGCGCGAAGACATGCTCGGTGGTGAACTCCAGGAAACGGGAGGCGATGTGCTCGACCTGCCCGCGAAGCTCCCTCAGATGACCGGAGATTGCGGGCAGAGGCACCCCGGCCGCGTGCAACTCCGCTGCCACCGAGAGCTCTTGGGGGCTCGGCACCAGGAACTCGTCGGCCCGACCCGGCACCCGCTCCAGCACGCCCAGCTCCACGGCCTCGGCCAGAGCGTCCTCGTCCTGCTCCCCGCCGAATCGCCCGTCCAGCTCAGCGCGGGAGATGCGGGCCGCCTCCTCGTCGGTCCACGGCCCCTGCACCTCGGCGACCAGCCCCAGCACCCCGCCGAGCCCGCGCCCCGCGTCCCAGGCCTCCAGCAGCTCCTTGATCGAGGCAAGGGTGTACCCGCGGTCGAGCAGATCGGCGATCTGGCGCAGCCGGGCGAGATGGGCGGAGCCGTACACATTGGCCCGCCCACGCCGTTCCGGCTTCGGCAGCAGCCCGCGGTCCTGGTAGGCGCGGATCGTGCGCACCGTGGCGCCGCTGTGGTGCGCCAGATCCTCGATCCGGTACTCCGCGACCGGCTGGGCCGCCGCCGACTGGGCGTCTGGCTGGGCGACTGACTGCTCGGACAAGCCCACTCCCTCGATCACAGGCCCTCGATCACCGGCCGCCTACGACAAGGCGGCGCGACCCACCGCCCCCGCCGCGACACGAGCCGCGGGCGAGGTCGCGAGATAGTCGACGGCCTTGCGCAGCGAGCCCTCCTGCGAGGGATGGTACGACCGCCGGAAGTAGCGGGGTATGGCCGCGCCCAGGTCGCGCCAGGAAGGCAGCAGACCCCGGTCGACCGCGCGGTTGTGCTCTCGCAGGGAGTAGCGCAGCCGCCCGGCGAGCTGTGGGTCGTGCCGGATCAGATACGCGGTGCCCCACGCCCAGAGCCAGAGCAGCACCGGCGCGGTGACGGCCATGCCCTCGATACGACGGGCGTAGCGCACCGGACCCTTTCCGCCGCAGTGCTGGTACATGTCGAAGGCCACAGCCCTGTGCTCGACCTCCTCCGCGCCGTGCCAGCGCAGCAGGTCCAGCATCACCTCGTCGGCGCCTGCCTCGTCCAGTCCGTCGGCGTGCAGCACCCAGTCCCCCAGGACCGCCGTGAACTGCTCGACCGCGGCGATGATCGAGAGCCGGAAGCGCAGCCACTCCCGGGCCGGAATCGGCGCCCCCAGCGGCGGCTGGTCGCCCAGGAGCTTCTCGAAGAAGAACTCGACGTGCTTGGTGAAGCCCGCGGTGT
Source organism: Streptomyces sp. NPDC051907 (assembly GCF_040681075.1). Lineage (NCBI taxonomy): Bacteria > Bacillati > Actinomycetota > Actinomycetes > Kitasatosporales > Streptomycetaceae > Streptomyces > Streptomyces sp. NPDC051907. The sequence goes on from NZ_JBFAYB010000014.1 coordinate 53,748, forward strand.
CCAGGCGCTGCGCGGCCAGGTGGTCCAGCACATAGGCGTGCTGCACGCTGTGCGTGGCCTCCTGTCCCATGAAGCCCTTGACGTCCTTGAGCAGCACCGGGTCGTCGACGAGCGGCAGCGCCTCCTTGAAGACCTTGACGAACCAGCGCTCTCCGGCCGGCAGCAGCAGATGCAGCACGTTGATGACATGGGTGGCGGTGGGCTCGTTCGGTATCCAGTGCAGCGGGGTGCTGTCCCAGTCGAATGAGACCCGGCGCGGGGCGATGGCGTAGTGGCCGATGTGCTCCTCGGTGCTCACAGCGGCGGCTCCAGCCGGGCTATCGCCCGCAGCGCCCTGGGCGAGAAGCGCGACAGAAGACGGGCGCCGCGCGCCTCGGGCGTCACCGGGACGACCGCCTGGTTCTTCGCCACAGCGCGCAGGATCGCGTCGGCGACCTTCTCCGGCGGGTAGTTGCGCAGCCCGTACAGCCGGGCGGACCGCTTCTGGCGCCGCTTCTCCTCCTCGGCGTCGACGCCCGCGAAGCGCGCGGTGGAGGTGATGTTGGTGTTCACGATGCCGGGGCAGATCGCGGAGACCCCGATCCCCTGACCGGCCAGCTCGGCCCGCAGGCACTCGCTGAGCATCAGCACCGCGGCCTTGGAGGTGGAGTACGCGGGCAGCGCCTTGGAGGGCTGATAGGCGGCGGCGGACGCGGTGTTGACGATATGGCCGCCCTGGCCGCGCTCGGCCATCTGCCGGCCGAAGAGCCGACAGCCGTGGATGACGCCCCACAGATTGACGTCGAGGACCTTCTTCCAGTCCTCGGGGCTGGTCTGCAGGAAGGAGCCCGCGAGCCCGATGCCGGCGTTGTTGACCAGCACGTCCACGATGCCGTACTCGGCGGCGACCTTCTCGGCGAGCTTCTCCATCGCCTGCTCGTCGCTGACGTCGGCCGTCTCGCCCCAGGCGTCGGGCGCGCCGATCAGCCGGGCCATCTCCGCGGTCCTGGCCGCACCCTCCGCGTCCCGGTCCACGGCCACGATCCGCGCCCCGGCCTCGGCGAACGCGAACGCGGTGGCCCGCCCGATGCCGCTGGCCGCGCCCGTCACCAGCACGAGCTGTCCGCCGAACCGCTCGGCGTACGTCCCGCGGCCCGCGCTCTGCCCCGCGGCCGTCCCCGCCGCGCCGTCCTCGTGGGTCTGCACGAAGTCGCCGATCCAGGAGGCCAGCTGGTCCGGCCTGGTGCGGGGGATCCAGTGCTTGGCCGGCAGCGAGCGGCGGGTCAGCTGCGGGGCCCACTCGCCCACGTCGTCATAGAGCCGCTCCGAGAGGAAGGCGTCGCCGGTCGGCGTGATCAGCTGGACCGGAGCGTGGGCGTACGCGTCGGGGCGGGGGCGGCGCAGCCGGGCTCGGATGTTGTCCCGGTAGAGCCAGGCGCCGTGCGCGGCGTCCTGCGGCAGGGACGGCGTGGGGTAGTCGCCGGCGGGCAGCTTCTCCACCCGCTGGAGGATCTTGGGCCACTGCTTGCCGAGCGGGCCGCGCCAGGCGAGCTCCGGCAGCACCGGCGTATGCAGCATGTACACGTACCAGGACTTGGCGCCCTGGCCGAGCAGCTGGCCGACCCTGCGGGGAGTGGGCCGGTTCATCCGCTTCTTGATCCAGTGCCCGAAGTGGTCCAGGGAGGGCCCCGACATCGAGGTGAAGGAGGCGATCCGCCCCTCGGTGCGCTTGACGGTGACGAACTCCCAGGCCTGCACCGACCCCCAGTCATGGCCGACCAGATGCACCGGCGCGTCCGGGCTCACCGCGTCCGCGACGGCCAGGAAGTCGTCGGTCAGCTTCTCCAGGGTGAAGCCGCCGCGCAGCGGCGTCGGCGCGGTCGAGCGGCCGTGCCCTCGCACGTCGTAGAGCACCACGTGGAACCGGTCCGCGAGCCGACGCGCGACCTCGGACCACACTTCCTTGCTGTCCGGATAGCCGTGGACCAGCAGCACGGTCGGCTGCGAGGCGTCGCCCAACTCGGCGACGCACAGCTCGATCCCCCCGGTCCGCACCCAGCGCTCCCGCGCTCCCGCCAGCCCCATCACAAGCCCTCCGCCCAGCGCCGCACATGCGGCAGATCGTCGTCCAGCCAGAACGCGCTCTGCTCGGGATCCCTGGAGTCGGTGACCACCAGGATCTCCTCGAACTTCGCGCCCGTGCCCCGGAATCCGAGGTGCGGCTCGACCGCCCAGAGCCCCGGCTGGGGCGGGTGGTCGGAGAATTTGTACGGGCTCCACAGCGGCGACCAGCCGTCGCGGTGGCCGCGCAGCGCATCGCTCGCGAGGCCCTTCAGCGCCTGTGTGCCGAACCCGAAGACCTGCGGCGACCAGCGCCGGTCCTTCACCCGGTCGATCTTGTGGGCGATGACGCCGAAGGGATACGCGCGGTGCCGGTTGGCATACCCCTGCCGGACCATCAGCCGGTCCACGTCCTCGTAGATCTCGCGCAGCGGGCGCCGCTCCCGCACCTCGCGCAGGATCAGCTCGCGGTGCGCCTCGAGGTCGGCCGTCAGCTTGCTGTGCACAGGGCTCGGCCCGAGGCACCCCGAGTACCCGATGTCGGCCGTGAAGCCCTTGTAGACCGGGGCCATGTCGAGGATGAAGGGCATCCCCGCCTCCAGGACCCGGTTGGTCGGGAAGAACTGGAGCGGAACGCGGAAGCCGACGAAGGCGGTACGGTCCCCGAACCACGCGAAGGGCAGATGGAACCAGTCCCGCACGCCCCGCTCGCGCAGCCACTCGCGCTGCATCCGCGCCGCCGCGCGCTCGCTCACCCCGGGCTTGAGCTGCGCGGCGACCGCCTCGGCGCATTCGTACGCGAGGCGCTGCACTTCTTGGAACCCCCGCAGTTCCGCGGTCAGTTCGCTTGCTGCTGAGGTCATGCCACCGGTCCGTCCCTGTGCGGTACGTGGTCGTAACTTGACACTGATGAATGTGACAATGCTCGGCGGCTGCGTCAAGGGCCGTGCGCCAGCCTGTGGAAAACCGCCCCTCTCGCGTCGGACGCCCCCTAGGGCCCGTACCTCTCGAGTCGGACATGGATCCAGCCGTCAGGGCTGACGCCGGGTGTGTCGTGCGCCACTACCTTCGAAATGTGACTGTGATCGCGACCGAAAGCCTGAGCAAGCGGTTCCCGAGGGTGACCGCTCTTGACCGGCTCTCGTTGGACATCGGACCCGGTGTGACCGGCCTGGTGGGCGCCAACGGAGCCGGCAAGTCCACGTTGATCAAGATCCTGCTGGGTCTGTCCCCCGCCACGGAGGGCCGCGCCTCGGTGCTCGGCCTCGACGTCGCGGTCAGCGGCGGCGCCATCCGGGAGCAGGTGGGCTATATGCCCGAGCACGACTGCCTGCCGCCCGACGTCTCCGCGACCGAGTTCGTCGTCCACATGGCGCGCATGTCCGGACTCCCGCCGACCGCGGCCCGCGAGCGCACCGCGGACACCCTGCGCCACGTGGGGCTGTACGAGGAGCGCTACCGGCCCATCGGCGGCTACTCCACGGGCATGAAACAGCGCGTCAAGCTCGCGCAGGCCCTGGTCCACGACCCCAAGCTGGTCCTCCTCGACGAGCCGACCAACGGCCTCGACCCGGTCGGCCGCGACGAGATGCTCGGCCTGATCCGCCGGGTGTACACCGACTTCGGCATCTCGGTCCTGGTCACGTCCCACCTCCTGGGCGAGCTCGAGCGCACCTGCGACCACGTCGTCGTCATCGACGGCGGGGCGCTGCTGCGCTCCAGCTCCACCAGCGACTTCACCCAGACCACCGCGACTCTCGCGGTCGAGGTCACCGACTCCGACGCCCACCCCGACGGCGCCGCGGCGCTCCGTGAGGCGCTCGCCGCCGCCGGAGTCACCCTGCACGCGGGCCTGGAGGAGGGCCTGCCCGGAGCGGGCCACATCCTGCTCGTCGAGGCGACGGGCGAGGAGACGTACGACGTCGTGCGCGACGCGGTCGCCGGGCTCGGCCTCGGTCTCGTACGGATGGAACAGCGACGCCACCACATCGCGGAGGTCTTCCGCCCGGAGGCGGCCGACCAGACGAACCCGACGAAGGACCACGCTATGGAGGTGCAGCCCCGATGAGCACCGAGACCGCAGGGGTCCAGCCGGGCAGCCGGAGCGAGTCCACCCGCATCCACAACATCGGCTACCGCAACTACGACGGGCCGCGCCTCGGCCGCGCCTATGCCCGCCGCTCGCTCTACTCGCAGTCGCTGCGCGGGGCGTTCGGACTGGGCCGCTCCGCCAAGTCCAAGGTGCTGCCGATGATCCTCTTCGGCGTGACCTGCCTGGTCGCGGCGATCATCGTCGCCGTCGCCATCTCGGTGCCCACGATGTCCGACCTGCCGCTCGAGTACACGCGGTACGCGATCGTCATGCAGGCGCTCATCGGCCTCTTCCTGGCCGCGCAGGCACCGCAGTCGGTCTCCCGCGACCTGCGCTTCAAGAGCGTCCCTCTGTACTTCTCGCGCCCTATAGAGCGCGTGGACTACGTGCTCGCCAAGTTCGCGGCGATGGCGTCGGCGCTCTTCGTCCTCACCGCGACGCCGCTGGTGATCCTCTACCTGGGCTCGCTGCTCGCCAAGTTCGACTTCGCGGACCAGACGAAGGGCTTCGCACAGGGCATGGTCTCCGTGGCGCTCCTGTCCGTGCTGTTCGGCGGCCTCGGACTGGTGATGGCCGCGCTCACCCCGCGCCGCGGCTTCGGCGTCGCCGCCGTGATCGCCACGCTGACGATCACCTACGCCGCCGTCTCCACCGTCCAGGCCATCGCCTGGGAGACCGGCGCGCCCGGCGCGATCGAGTGGTTCGGCCTCTTCTCCCCCATCACGCTCGTCGACGGGGTGCAGACCGCCTTCCTCGGCGCGGAATCGGCGTTCCCCGGCGGACAGGGCCCCGGGGCCGGCACGGGCGCGGTCTATCTGCTGGTCGTCTTCGCGCTCGTCGCCGGCTCGTACGCCGCCCTGATGCGCCGCTACCGAAAGGTCGGGCTGTGACCGTCATCAACATCGAGCACACCTCGCGGTGGTTCGGAAACGTCGTCGCCGTCAACGACGTGAGCATGTCGATCAGCCCGGGCGTCACCGGACTGCTCGGCCCCAACGGCGCGGGCAAGTCCACGCTCATCAACATGATGGGCGGCTTCCTCGCCCCCTCGACGGGAAGCGTCACACTCGACGGCCGGCCCATCTGGCGCAACGAGTCGGTCTACCGCCACATCGGCGTCGTGCCGGAGCGGGAGGCGATGTACGACTTCCTCACCGGACGCGAATTCGTCGTCGCCAACGCCGAGTTGCACGGCCTCGGCGACCGGGAGGCGCAGCGCGCGCTGGCCACCGTCGAGATGGAGTACGCGCAGGACCGCAAGATCGCGACGTACAGCAAGGGCATGCGGCAGCGCGTGAAGATGGCCTCGGCCCTCGTCCACGAGCCGTCCGTGCTGCTGCTGGACGAGCCCTTCAACGGCATGGACCCGCGCCAGCGCATGCAGCTGATGGATCTGCTGCGGCGGATGGGCGCGGAAGGCCGTACGGTCCTTTTCTCCTCGCACATCCTGGAGGAGGTCGAGCAGCTCGCCGCCCATATCGAGGTGATCGTCGCCGGACGGCACGCGGCGAGCGGCGACTTCCGCAAGATCCGCCGGCTGATGACGGACCGCCCGCACCGCTACCTCGTACGGTCCAGCGACGACCGGGCGCTCGCCGCGGCCCTGATCGCCGACCCGTCGACGGCGGGCATCGAGGTCGACGTGGCCGAGGGCGCCCTGCGCATCCAGGCGGTCGACTTCGGCCGGTTCACCGAGCTGCTGCCGAGGGTCGCCCGCGAGCACTCCATCCGGCTGCTGACGGTCTCGCCCTCGGACGAGTCCCTCGAGTCGGTCTTCTCCTACCTCGTAGCGGCCTGAAAGGAGCTGTGACGTCCATGTACAACCCCACAGTCGCCCGGCTCACCTATAGGGCCGTGCTCGGCAGGCGGCGGGCCGCGATCCTGTTCATCCTGCCGGGTCTGCTGCTGCTCATCTCGGTGTCCATCCGCGCCCTCAGCGGCGCCGACGACCAGGTCGCCGCCAACGTCCTGGGCGGATTCGCCATCGCCACCATGGTGCCGCTCATCGGCGTCATCGCGGGCACCGGCTCGATCGGACCGGAGATCGACGACGGCTCGATCGTCTATCTGCTGGCCAAGCCGGTGAAGCGCCCGACGATCATCTTCACCAAGCTGATCGTCGCCATAGCGGTCACCATGGCGTTCTCGGCCGTCCCGACCTTCATCGCCGGATTCATCCTCAACGGCAACGGGCAGCAGGTCGCCATCGCCTACACGGTGGCCGCCCTGGTCGCATCGATCGCCTATAGCGCGCTGTTCCTGCTGCTCGGCACGGTCAGCCGTCACGCGGTGGTGATCGGACTCGTCTACGCCCTGGTGTGGGAGACGCTGTTCGGCAGCCTGGTGCCCGGTGCGCGCACGCTCAGCGTCCAGCAGTGGGCGCTCTCGCTCGCCGAGAGGATCGCCGGCGAGGGCCTGATCGGCTCCGACGTGGGCCTGCCGCTGGCGGTATCGCTGCTGGCGGGCGTCACGGTGGCCGCGACCTGGTACGCCGGGCAGAAGCTGCGGGTGCTGAAGCTCGCCGGGGAGGAGTGAGACGGGAGCCGTGAGCCGGGGAGTCGGGCTCACGGCTCCTTGCTGTGGATCGGCCTCCGCCCGGGTGGGCGGGGGCCGATACGCATGCGGCGGCGGGGGCTCGGCGGGCGCCGCCGGGGCACATGGAGGGCGGCGTACGGGGTGTCCGTCGATCGCGGGGCATCCGTCGATGACGCGGGCGAAGACCCGCAGGCCTCTGGCCGAGCTGCCGGCCCCTTGCCAGGACTCGCTGTCCGGCCGGCGCACACAGGTCCGAGGCCCTAGGACTCCCCGCCGCCCCGCCTGGTCCCTTCGCCCGATCCGGAGCAACTGCCGCCCCGCATAGCGTCGTTCGCATGACCCGTATCGCAATCCTTGGAACAGGCAACGTAGGCAAGGCACTCGCGGCCGGAGCGCACGCCGCCGGACACGACGTCGTCCTCGGCTCCCGCAACCCGGACGACAAGAAGGACCTCGGCTTCCCCGTGGTCGCCGTCGGCGAAGCCGCCGACTATGGCGACATCGTCGTCAACGCCACCCCCGGCGCCGAGTCCCTCGAACTGCTCACCGCGCTGCGACCGCGGCTCGCGGGCAAGGTGCTCCTCGACGTCGCCGTCGGCCTCACGGAGACTATGGAGCTCGCCCACCCCAACTCCAGCATCGGCGAGCAGATCCAGCAGGCGCTCCCGGACACCGCCGTCGTCAAGACGCTGTGCACGATGGACTCCACCGTCATGATCGAGCCCGGCGCGCTCGCCGGCCCCAGCCATGTCTTCCTCTCCGGCGACGACGCCGCGGCCAAGGAGCGGGTCGGCGAGCTGCTGGGGGACCTCGGCTGGGCGCCCGAGTCGCGGCTCGACCTGGGCGGGATCACCACGTCACGAGGCCAGGAGCATCTCGCGCTGATGTTCATCGCCGTGGCCACCTCGCTGGGCACATACGGCTTCAACTTCAAGGTGGTGGCGCGCTCATAAAAACAAGTGGCGGCGAACCACCGTGCCGGGCAGAGTAGTTGACGTCGGACAGCACATCAGTGCGACCGACGCCACCGACCGGGAGAGGAGCGCGACGATGACCGAGAGTACGAGTTCGAGTCCGTCGAGTTCCCAGCTGGGCAGCGCAGAGCAGGCGCCGGAGTAGCCACCGACACTCCGCGAGCCGCTCACGGCAGTTGCCCGGGGGCGGCCGCTTCGAGCGCGCATCTGCGCGGGTCGCCCCCTCCCGGAGGATTGGCCGAGTGGTAAGGCAGCGGCTTGCTAAGCCGTCGTCGGGGTGGACAGCCCCGCGCGCGTTCGATCCGCGCATCCTCCGCAGAACCGTGAACGGGCCGAGGCCGCACGACCCTGAGCGGGACCAGGCCGTACAACCGTGAGCGGACTCGGCGCCCAGGGCACAGGTCCACGCCAGGTCACGCCCAGGGAGCCGAGCCCGCCCTCGACATCCGTCATCACGCCGCAACCCGGCACCCGCAGGACGGGCCCGTCCGCACCGCGTGAGTCAGCTCAGCAGGTGCTCCAGGACCACCGCGATGCCGTCGTGCTCGTTCGACGCGGTGATCTCGTGCGCCACGGCCTTCAGCTCTTCGTGCGCGTTGGCCATAGCGACCCCGTGCGCCGCCCAGCCGAACATCGGTATGTCGTTCGGCATGTCGCCGAAGGCGATCGTGTCCGCCGCCCGCAGCCCCAGCCGGCGCGCCGCCAGCGAGAGGCCGGTCGCCTTGCTCAGCCCCAGCGGCAGGATCTCCACGACGCCCGGTCCGGCCATCACCACGTCGACCAGACTGCCGACCGTCGCCCTGGCCGCGCGCGTCAGCGCGTCGTCGTCGAGCTCCGGATGCTGGATGTAGACCTTGTTGATGGGGGCGGACCACAGCTCGGCCGGGTCCTCGAAGACCACCGTCGGCAGCGGGCCATCCTGGAGCCGGTAGCCCGCGCTGACCAGCACCTCGCCGCCCAGCCCGTCGCGGCTCGCGGCGAGCGCCAGCGGGCCGACCTCCGCCTCGATCTTGGAGAGCGCCAGGCCGGCGAGCTGCCGGTCCAGCGTCACGGAGGTCAGCAGCCGGTGCTCGCCCGCGTGGTACACCTGCGCGCCCTGACCGCACACGGCCAGGCCCTCGTACCCCAGGTCGTCCAGGATGTGCCGGGTCCACGGCACGGCCCGCCCGGTGACGATGATGTGCGCGGCGCCCGCCGCGGTGGCCGCGGCGAGCGCGTCGCGGGTGCGCTGGGAGACCGTGTCGTCGCCACGCAGCAGCGTGCCGTCGAGGTCGGTGGCGACGAGGCGGTACGGGAACGTCACTTGGAGACCGGCTCCAGAACCTCGCGGCCGCCCAGGTACGGACGGAGCGCCTCGGGCACCCGGACCGATCCGTCGGCCAGCTGGTGGTTCTCCAGGATCGCCACGATGGTGCGCGGCACCGCGCAGAGCGTGCCGTTCAGCGTGGCGAGCGGCTGCACCTTCTTGCCGTCGCGCATGCGGACCGAGAGCCTGCGGGCCTGGAAGCCGTCGCAGTTCGACGCGGAGGTCAGCTCGCGGTACTTGCCCTGCGTCGGGATCCACGCCTCGCAGTCGAACTTGCGGGAGGCGGAGGAGCCCAGGTCGCCGCTGGCGACGTCGATGACCTGGAACGGCAGCTCCAGGCTGGTGAGCCACTGCTTCTCCCAGTCCAGGAGCCGCTTGTGCTCGGCCTCGGCGTCCTCCGGCGCGATGTACGAGAACATCTCGACCTTGTCGAACTGGTGGACGCGGAAGATGCCGCGGGTGTCCTTGCCGTATGTGCCGGCCTCGCGGCGGAAGCACGGCGAGAAGCCGGCGTAGCGCAGCGGCAGCTTGTCCGCGTCGATGATCTCGTCCATGTGGTACGCGGCGAGCGGGACCTCGGAGGTGCCGACCAGGTAGTAGTCGTCCTTCTCCAGGTGGTACACGTTCTCCGCGGCCTGGCCGAGGAAGCCGGTGCCCTCCATAGCGCGCGGGCGGACCAGCGCCGGGGTGAGCATCGGGATGAAGCCGGCCTCGGTGGCCTGCGCGATCGCGGCGTTGACGAGCGCGAGCTCGAGCAGGGCGCCGATGCCCGTCAGGTAGTAGAAGCGCGAGCCCGACACCTTCGCGCCGCGCTCGACGTCGATGGCGCCGAGCGCCTCGCCGAGCTCCAGGTGGTCCTTGGGCTCGAAGCCCTCGGCGCCGAAGTCGCGGATCGTGCCGTGCGTCTCGAGGACGACGAAGTCCTCCTCGCCGCCGACCGGAACGTCCGGGTGGACCAGGTTGCCCAGCTGGAGCAGGAGCCGACGGGTCTCCTCGTCGGCCTCGTTCTGCTGCGCCTCCGCCGCCTTGACGTCGCTCTTCAGCTGCTCGGCCTTCCTCAGCAGCTCGGCGCGCTCCTCCGGAGACGCCTTGGGGATGAGCTTGCCGAGCGACTTCTGCTCGGAGCGGAGTTCGTCGAAGCGGACGCCGGACGACCTGCGCCGCTCATCGGCGGAGAGCAGGGCGTCGACGAGTTCGACGTCCTCTCCACGGGCGCGCTGGGAGGCGCGAACACGGTCGGGGTCCTCACGGAGCAGGCGAAGGTCAATCACCCCACCAGGCTACCGGCCGCGACTCGGGCCACCCCACCCGATATTGCCTTGCGTGTCGCTTTGTCTGGATTGGGTTATTTGCCCTGAATTCAGAAAGGTGCGAGCGCATCGCGCCGCCGCTTGTCCCGCGCGGGCGTCAATAAACCCCTGTTATTCGCCGAAATGGGGCAAGGGGTCTGGTCCGGCATTGACTGATCGTCCTTGCGGGACGCGGGATTCGATCACTTCTTGTCCACAGGGATGCGCGGTGATGGAAAGTTATCCACAGGCTGTGCGGAAGATCTGTGGACTGCGGAAGAGATCGTTCCGAAAGCCGCAAGTAGGTCCAACGATTCCCCTTCTAAACTCGCTTCACACACTCATTCGGGTGGGAATTCCTCGCCCTAAAGAGTTGATCAATGGAATTGAGGTGACACGGGGTGCGCTGAGGCCCTGTGGACGGAAGTGGGGTGACTGAGCAGATTTGTCGACCATGTCTGATTGCGGTGTCGACTTGTCCCCAGGTCGAGAAGCCGCCCTGTGGATAAGCCCTGTGGACAATGAAAATCGGCAGGTAGGACTGGCGCCTGTGGGGGTGTGGCTGGAAAGGACCGGCCATCGGCTCGCGCACGAAGCACACGGAACCGGCGGGTCGACCACGCAAGGACAGGTCGATCACGAGAGGAGTGCGATTACGCAAGGACAGAGCGGACTCCGCGCTCAGGCACGCCCGTCCTGGCAGCGTGCCAGCCAGTCCGACGCCGCCGTGAACTCCTGGTCCGACGTTCCGGCGCGCAGCGCCCGTACGTCCTCCACCGCCACGCCGGCCCGCGGATACGACCCGAGGAACCGCACGTTCGGGCAGATCCGCTTCAGTCCCATCAGCGCCTCGCCCACGCGGCGGTCCGAGATATGGCCCTCGGCGTCCACGGCGAAGCAGTAGTTCCCGATGCCCGCGCCCGTCGGACGGGACTGGATCAGCATCAGGTTGACCCCGCGCACGGCGAACTCCTGGAGCAGCTCCAGCAGCGCGCCCGGGTGGTCGTCGCCGAGCCAGATGACCACGGACGTCTTGTCGGCGCCGGTCGGCGCGGCGGGCCTGGCCGGCCGGCCCACCAGCACGAAGCGGGTCTCCGCGTTCTCCGCGTCGTGGATCTCGGTGACCAGGGGCTCGAGCCCGTACGTCGCCGCGGCGAACTCGCCCGCGAAGGCCGCGTCGAAGCGCCCCTCCTGCACCAGCCGCGCACCGTCGGCGTTCGACGCGGCGGACTCCCACAGGGCGTCCGGGAGATTGCTGCGCAGCCAGTTGCGCACCTGAGGCTGGGCGACCGGGTGTCCGGTCACCGTCTTCACCTCGGAGAGCTTCGTGCCGGGCCGCACCAGCAGCGCGAAGGCGATCGGCAGCACCACTTCGCGGTAGATCATCAGCGGCTCGCCCGATGCGAGCTCGTCGAGGGTCGCGGTGACGCCGCCCTCCACGGAGTTCTCGATCGGTACGAGGGCGGCCGCGGCGTCTCCGTTCCGCACGGCGTCGAGCGCCGCGGGCACGGACACCATGGGGACGAGCTCCCGGGTGGCTGCTTCCGGGAGCGTGCGCAGGGCAGCCTCGGTGAAGGTGCCCTCAGGTCCGAGATAGGTGTACCGCGTGGCCGACATACCGTCACCCTAATGGGCCCGAGATCGAAGCGACCCGCGATCTTCACACTTCCGCGGCCCCGGTTCCGGGCCCGCACGAGGCGTCCCCACGGAACCCGCCCAGCCCCGCCGGCCCCGCCGTCAGGCCTCCAGCAGCCCCTGCCCCACGTACTCGCCCTTGCCCGCCCCGCCCGGGACCGCGAACAGCCCGCTCGCCTCGTGCCGCACGAACGGCGACAGCGCGTCGCCCCGGTCGAGCTTGCGCTGCACCGGCACGAAGCCGCGCAGCGGGTCGGCCTGCCAGCAGACGAAGAGCAGACCCGCGTCCGGCGTCCCGTCCGGGCCGATGCCGTCGTGGTACGAGAACGGCCGCCGCAGCATCGCGGCCCCGCCGTTCTGCTCCGGCGCGGAGATCCGGGAGTGGGCGTTGCCCGGGATGACCAGCTTTCCGTCGGGGCCGGCCTCGTCGAGCGCCGGCTCGGTCAGCTCGCTCCCGCCCGTCAGCGGCGCCCCGTCGGACTTGCGGCGGCCGATGACCAGCTCCTGCTGCTTGAGCGAGAGCCGCTCCCAGTCGTCGAGGAGCATCCGGATACGGCGGACGACGGCGTACGAGCCGTGGGCCATCCACGCGTGCTGCGTCTTCGACGGAACGAAGATCCGCTCCGTGAAGTCGGGCTCGTCCGGCTTGGGGTTGCCCGTGCCGTCGATCTGGCCCATCAGATTGCGCGTGGTCATGGGCTTGCCGGTGGCGCCGGGCGAGCGGTTGAAGCCGTTCATCTGCCAGCGCGGCCGGGCCGCGTCGCCCGCTGCCTTCTGGATCGCGCGCAGCGCGTGGAAGGCGACCAGCGCGTCGTCCGCGCCGATCTGCACCCATAGATCGCCGTTGCTGCGCTTGGCGTCCAGCTGGTCGGCGGAGAAGTCGGGCAGCGGGTCCAGCTCGGCCGGGCGCCGCGCGGTCAGCTTCGTACGGTCGAAGAAGGTGCGGCCGAACCCGAACGTGACCGTCAGGGAGGACGGCCCCGCGTCCAGCGCCACGCCCGTGTCCCCGTCGCCGGTGGGGCGGCCCGCCATCAGCTCGCCGGCCAGCGTCGACCAGCGGCGCATCAAGGCGGCCGCTTCCCTGCGTCCGGCGCCGGGGGCGAGATCGAAGGTGATCAGGTGGCCGCAGGACTGGAGGGGCGTGGTGATGCCGGCCTGGTGCTCGCCATAGAAGGCGACTCCGGTCGAGCCGACCGTGGTCAGCGCGGTCGGGGCGTCGCCGGAGGCGGCCGCATAGCCCGCGGCCCCGCCCGCGGCGCCCAGCACCAGACCAGTCGCGCCGGCCGCGCCCGCGGCGCCCAGCAGCCGGCGCCTGGAAATCTCGTTCTCGCTCACGGGTGGGTCAGCCGATCTTCACGTTCTTGTCGATGGTCGTCTGGTCGATGTCGGAGGTCCGCACGGTCACCTTGACCTCCCAGTCGCCCGGCATCGGGATCTGGACCGCGGCTCCGCTCCTCCAGTGTCCCTTGGCCACACGCTCGGGAACGATCGGCAGCGGCCCGATCTGCTTGTCCGTGAGGGTGAAGGCGACCTTCACCTCGGGGGCGTCCAGCGGCTTTCCGTCCGGGCTCTCGAGATACACCTGCATCTCGTTCGCGCCGGAGCGGGCGGGGTCGAGGCTGAGCCGTACGGTCCCCTTGCCGTTCTGGCCGCCGGTGTCGAAGGGCATCTTGATCTCGGTGGGGCCCTCGGGCACGGTGGCCGCGGCCTGCGAGCCGCCGCCCGCCTTGGCGGCCTGCTCCTCCGTACGGCCCGGCTCGGTCGAGGTCAGCACCGTCGTCACGGCGAGCAGGATCACGGCGATGCCCGCCTCGGCGAGCACGGACCGGCGCAGTCCGGAGCGCTCGGGGTCGGCGTCCCGGTCCTTCTTCTTCTTCTTGGCGGTCGCGACCGCGGCCTGCTGCCGGGCGAGTTGAGCCGCCCGCTCGGGATCCGTCTCCGGCGCCTCTATAGATCGCGCGGACTCGGAGGACTCGGAGGCCTCGGCGGACTCAGCGGAGCGGGAGACGGAGACGGCCACAGGCTCAGGCTCAGGCCGGCCGGCGGTGGCCGCGTCGGCGGCAGCCTCGTCGTTGCTCGCACCGGCCTTCGTGTCGTCCTTCTGCTCTTCCTGCTTCTCCCCCTGCTGGGCCTCGTCGAGCCGCCCGGCGCCCAGCCGTGCCGTCCACCGGCGCGAGATCCAGGCGACGGCGACCATGACCGCGACCAGTGCCACCTTGACCAGCAGCAGCTGCCCGTACGACGTCCCGGTCAGCGCCGACCAGGAGCCGACCTGCCGCCAGGACTGGTAGAGCCCGGTCGCGCTGAGCACGACGACGCTGGCGAACGCGACCGTCGAGAACCGCCGTACCGCCGCCCGCTCGATCCACGGAGCGCTATAGAGGGCGGTGAGCAGCGCGGCCAGCCCTCCGAGCCATGCCGCCACGGCCAGCAGGTGCAGTACGTCCATGGGCATCGCGAGCCCCGGCTGGAGGCCGGTCGACGCGTGCTCGGACAGTGCCCAGGTGGCGGCGATCCCCGCGGCCACCACCGTGCCGCCGAGAGAGAGCCCGAAGGCGAGGTCGTTCTTCTCGGCCTTGTCGGCCTTCTCCTTCTCGGCCTTCTCGGCCGCGCGCTTCTGGGCGGCGTCCTGCTCGTCGGCGTCTACCGCCTTGGTCTCCGTGCTCTCCGTGCTCTCCTTGCTCTCCTCGTTCTCCTCGCCCAGGCTCGCCCCCGCCGCGTGCTGCTTCGCGAACGCCCCGAAGAGGACGGCCACGAACAGCGCCGCCGCGCCGAGCAGCAGCAGCCGGGAGATCAGCGCGGCCCCGGTCTTGGTCTCGAGGACGGCCTGGAGGCCGGAGAGGTCGAAGGCGTCCCCCAGCTTTCCGGAGCCGGTATAGGGACTCCGTAGCAACAGCATCGCGAGGGTGCCCACGGTGAGCGTGAGCCAGCCCTGGACGACCAGGCGCTGCAGGGACCGCACCGAGGCGCCGCGCCGCCAGCAGGCGAGCACGAAGGCCGCGCCGCCCGCGAGCAGCACGAAGCCCGCGTACGAGGCGTAGCGCGCGATGTCGTAGAGGAAGCCGACGACCCCTCCGCCCGCCTCGTTCTTGGGCAGCGCGACGGTCGTCTGGGACGGCGCCCCGATGGAGAAGGTGAACGCCCCGGAGACGGGGTGGCTGTCGGCGGAGACGGCCTGCCAGGCCACGGTGTACGTGCCCTTGGGCAGGCCGCGGAGCAGATCGACGCCATAGGCGACTTCTCCGCCCTGGCCCAGGTCGCGGATCTTGGCCTTGTCGGCGCGCTTTCCGCTGGGCTCCAGGACGCGGATCGAGTCGTCGCCCATGGCGATCTGCTCGGAGAAGGTGAGCGTGACCTCCTTGGGAGCGGTGGGCACCACCGCCCCGTCCTTCGGGTTGCTCCCGGTCAGCGCGGCGTGCGCCGACGCGGGGCTCGCGCCGGCCAGCAGCGCCGCGAGGAGCGTGCCGACGAGTACGAGGACGGCGAGCAGCGGCCGGAGGCGGACAGGCGACGGCCTGAGCCGGGCGTTTGGCGAGCCGAAGTGCGGGGCGGTGGTGGCTGTCATGGCGAGATCAGTCCCTCAGTGCTCGTGCTTCTTCGGGTTGTACGTGGGCTCCTTCACGGGAAGCTCAACCGCGATGGGGTCGGACTTCTCGAAGTGCAGCTCGACGGAGACCTTCTCGCCCTGCTTCGGCTTCTGCTTGAGCTTCATGAACATGATGTGGTTGCCACCGCGTTCGAGATCGAGCTCGCCGTCGGCCGGGACGTCGAAGGACTTCACCTCACGCATCGTCTGGCTCTTCGTCTCGTGGATCGTGACGTCGTCGGAGATGGGGCTGGTGACGGAGGTGAGCTTGTCCGCGCTGCCTCCGCTGTTCTGGACGATCAGAAAGCCTGCCGCCATGTCGTCGACGGGCTGGGGCATGAACGCGCCGCTGACCTTCAGCGCCGGCTGCTCGCTCTCGGTCGAGCAGCCGGACAGCGCGAGCGCCGCGCCGAGAGCTATGGCGGCGGCGACGGTGGAGCGGTGCTTCACGGCTTCTCTCCGCGGATGAGCTTGGGCAGGTCCGCGGCGAAGTCCTCGATCCCGGTCTTCTCGCCGTACAGCACATAGCCCGCGTCGGTCTTCGGGCTGAAGGCGATGACCTGCGCGCCGTGCATCGACTCGACCGAGCCGTCCTTGTTCTTCTTCGCCGGGTCGATGCCGATGCCCATCTGACGCGCGCCCGCCTGAATGGTCGGGAAGTCGCCGGTGAGTCCGATGAACGAGGCGTCGCCCGCGCTGGGCAGCCACTTGGCGAGCTCGGCCGGGGTGTCCCGCTCCGGGTCGGTGGTGACGAAGACGACCTGGAGCTTGTCCTGGTCGGCCTTGGGGAGCCGCTTCTTGGCGATGGCGATGTTGCTCATCGTCAGCGGGCAGACGTCGGGGCAGTGCGTGTAGCCGAAGTAGATCAGCGTCGGCTTGCCCTTGGTCTGCTCGCGCAGGTCGTACTTCTTGCCGCGGGTGTCGGTCAGCACCAGGTTCGGCTTGGTGAACGGACGGTCGAGCACCGTCGCGGCCTTGGTCTTCGGCTGGGCGGACACGTCGGTGACGGGGCTCTTGGCCGAGTCGTCGCCGCTGCCGCAGGCGGAGAGGGTGAGCCCGGCGGCCACGACGAGCGCGGCCGCGAGCACGGTTTTCTTACGCATGGAGAAATATCCCAAATGTGATGTACGAGCGTCAGCCGGCTCGGCAGAGTGCGCCTATGGGCGGCGCATTCCGCCTCTGCCTTCGGCCGCGCTCCGGACTGCGCTTCCACGAGAGCGTCAGAACGCGTCGGAACGATTCAGAAGTACTCAGCAGTGCTCGGGAGTACTAGGCGGGACTCGGACGACTCCGGGCGCTTCGGAGCTCTTCAGCGAGAGCGAGCCGAGGAGCGCGTCAGGAGTCGCCACAGGAGTCACCGCCCCGATCGCTGCGGCGATCGCCGGAGGAAGCGCCTGATGGAGTACGTCAGGAGGCGCGGCGACGGCTGGCGAGGAAGCCGAAGGCGAGGCCCCCGGCGCCGACCAGGATGCCCACGATGCCCAGCGCGCGGGCGGTGGAGTCGCTGGCGTCGGCGGCCGTCTTGGACTTCTCGTCCTCGTCGTGCCCGGCGTTCTTGGCGTCCGCGCCGCCGTCCTTGGCCGCCTTCGCGCCGCCGCCGTGGTGGTCGTCCGTGGCGGCCGACAGCTTCAGGACCGGCGCGGGCGACTCGGGCTCGTCGGCGCCCTCCTTCGGCTCCTCGATCCAGCGCACGACCTCCTTGTTGTCGTACGTCTGCAGCGCCTTGAAGACCAACTGGTCCGCGTCCTCGGGCAGCTGGCCCAGCGAGAGCGGGAACTGCTGGAACTCACCCGGGCCGATCTTGGAGCCGTCCGCGGTCCAGGTGACCTTGGAGACGGCCTCGGTGATCTCCTTGCCGTGGATCTTGAGCGGCTTCTCCAGCTTGGCCTTGGTGACCTCGGCCTTCCAGCCGGGCACGGGCTGCGGCATCACGGACGCCAGCGGGTGCTCGGTGGGCAGGCTGACCTCGAGCTTCACGGTGGAGGCGTTGTCGCGCTCGTTGGGAACCTTGATGTTGACCGTCGCGTAGCCGCCCTTGGCCGCCTCGCCCTGCGGCTGCACGCTGACGTGTGCGAAGGCGCTGGAGGACAGCAGCAGGACGGAGGAGGCGGCGACGCCGGCGGCGAGGGCGATGCGGGAAACGTTCATGGGGTAGGACACTCCACGGTTCAGGAGAGGTGAGTGCGCGCCGCGCGCACAAGGGTGCGCTGGCGCCGCGGCGCCACTCCCGTCGAGTGGACCGCGTCAGGCTGCGAGAACGAGCTGGGCGGGGGGCCCGCGCCTGATCACCGTGTGCTGGAGTGCCTCTCCGCCGAGCGAGGCGGGAGGGTCGGCCGACGACCGGGTCGCGCGCGGTCCTGCCGTACGCGCGCCCTGGAGGCCGCTCCGCAGGGTCCGTACGAGAACGAGCGCGGCCCGCAGCGAGCGCAGTAGCGCCCCATCGGCCAGCTCATGGGCCGAGTGGGCCGACAGCCGGATCAGCCGGACCAGCGCCCTGTCCCCGCGCCGCAGCAGCCAGCCGGTCGCGAGCGCGGCCAGCAGGTGCCCCAGCACCATGGGGAGGGTGGGCAGCGTGGGCCCGGCGACGACGCTCTCGGCCAGGGCCGGGTGCGTGCTGTGGGTCTTCGCGGGGTCGATGCCCGCGGAGGTGACGATCCGGTGCGCGTCGGTGGGGCTGATGGACGCGGCGCCTGCCCCGCACACCAGCTTGGCGGCCATCCTGATCAGTGCGTCGTCGGCCGTCGGGGCGAGCTGCAACCGGTGCTGCCCGTACCCGAACAGCGTGTGCAGCGAGAGCTGCCCGACGGTCAGCGCGACCGCTATGGAGGGCAGCGAGCGCGTCCGCTGGGTGAACGGCGCGACCAGGGCGAACACCCCGAGGAAACCGAGCGCCAGGGTCCACCAGGGAACCGCCGCGCAGGCGGCCAGCACATGCCCCGTCGCGGACAGCACAACGCAGACCGCGGTGAACACCGCGGCCCTCAGCAGCCGCAGACCGGCGCCGACGCGTGCAACGGGGAGGGACGACATGGCCGGGTCATCATCGCACTGCGCCGCGCCCGCCCATACGGCAGGTCCGGAAGATCCCTCTTTGCCGCCCGGCGGGGGCACGCGCATGACCTGCCGGCATGGGCCTACGACATGAACCTGTCGACATACACCGGCATGTGAGGGGCGCGCGTCCGCCGAATGAGCGTTATCACAGCAACTGTGCGCTTACCGACGTCGTCTCGCGGCAATACGTATCGGTATGTCGAGCCGCAGCCAGGAGGCTGGAGCATGAGCATCTGGTGGTCTCTGCACTTGCGGCGCGAAGCCGCGAGCGTTCCGCTCGCGCGTCGGCTTCTGCTCGGCACGATGGAGACCGCGGGGGTGGATCCGGAGATCTCGTACGACCTCTCGGTCGCGCTCAGCGAGGCCTGCGCCAATGCCGTCGAGCACGGCGGCGGCTATGGGTCCGGCGAGGCGTCGGAGGCGTACCGCGTGACGGCCTATCTGGACGGCGAGAAATGCCGTATCGAGGTCGCCGACTGCGGTCCGGGCTTTCCCGCCCGTCGTAGCGGACAGTTCGCGCACTCCCTGCCCCAGGCGACGGTCGCCGCTGCGACGACCGCTGCCGCCGCCGCGACGAACGCGACCACCACGACCAGTGCCGCTATGGGCGCCGCGGCCGCCACCGCCGCCATCGCGGAGAGCGGCCGCGGCCTCTGCCTGATCGAGGAGCTGGCCGACCACGTCCACTTCCGCAACCGCCCCGGGCGCGGCGCCGTGGTCAGCTTCGACAAGATCCTCAAGTGGCGCGAGGGAGCGGCGCTGCCGACGGCGTCATGACCGTCCCGCGGCCGTCGACGGCGTCCCCGCTATAGCGGGCCGGCGGCCTTTCGCCGCCGGTGGAGCCGAGCGAGCGGCCGTCCTCCGTCAGCCCCTGAGCGAGGCCATCCAGGCCTCGACCTCGTCCGCCTGCCGCGGCAGCGCCGCCGACAGGTTCCGGTTGCCGTCCTCCGTGACCAGGATGTCGTCCTCGATCCGGACGCCGATGCCCCGGTACTCCTCGGGCACCGTCAGGTCGTCCGCCTGGAAGTAGAGCCCGGGCTCCACGGTGAGGCACATACCCGGCTCCAGCGTCCCGTCGACGTATGCCTCGGTGCGCGCGGCCGCGCAGTCGTGGACGTCCATGCCGAGCATGTGGCCGGTGCCGTGCAGGGTCCAGCGGCGCTGGAGGCCCAGCTCCAGCACGCGCTCCACCGGGCCCTCGACCAGACCCCACTCGACGAGCCGCTCGGCGAGCACGCGCTGCGAGGCGTCGTGGAAGTCGCGGAACTTGGCGCCCGGCCGCACCGCCGCGATGCCCGCCTCCTGCGACGCGTACACCGCGTCGTAGATCTTGCGCTGCAGCTCGTTGAAGCGGCCGTTGATCGGCAGGGTGCGGGTGACGTCGGCGGTGTAGAGGTTGCGGGTCTCCACGCCGGCGTCCAGCAGCAGCAGTTCGCCCGAGCGGACCGCGCCGTCGTTGCGCACCCAGTGAAGGGTCGTGGCATGCGGCCCGGCCGCGCAGATGGAGCCGTAGCCGACGTCGTTGCCCTCGACGCGGGCGCGCAGGAAGAAGGTGCCCTCGATATAGCGCTCGCTGGTCGCCTCGGCCTTGTCCAGGACCCTGACGACGTCCTCGAAGCCGCGCGCCGTCGAGTCGCAGGCCTGCTGGAGCTCGCCGATCTCGAACTCGTCCTTCACCGCGCGCGCCTCGGAGAGGTACACGCGCAGCTCTTCGTCGCGCTCGGCGGTGACCTTGTCGGTCAGCGCGGACTCGATGCCGGCGTCGTGCCCGCGGACGGTGCGCACCGGGCCGGTCGCCTCGCGGAGCCGGTCGGGCAGCTCGCGCACGTCATCGGCCGGTATGCCGAGGAGCTGCTCGGCCTCGGCGAGGGAGTGCCGGCGCCCGACCCACAGCTCGCCCTGGCCGGAGAGCCAGAACTCGCCGTTCTCGCGGTTCGAGCGGGGAAGCAGATAGATCGTCGCCCGGTGGCCGCCGTCGACCGGCTCCAGCACCAGGACCCCGTCCTCGCTCTGGTCGCCGGTGAGGTAGGCGTACTCGGTGGAGGCGCGGAAGGCGTACTCCGTGTCGTTGGACCGCGTCTTGAGCGGGCCCGCGGGGATCACCAGGCGCTCGCCGGGGAAGCGCGCCGAGAGCGCCGCGCGACGGGCGGCGGTGTGCGGGGCCTGCGCGATGGGCCGCAGGTCGTGCAGCTCGGTGTCGGCCCAGCCCTGGGTCATGTTCTCGGCGAGCTCGTCGGACACGCCGGCGTACAGGCCGTTCTTGCGCTGCTCGATCGGCTCCGCCGGGTCGGCGGACTGACCGGTTGCCTCAGCTGCTTCCGGGGTCTCCGGAACGAGCTCCTCAGCCACGTCTTCTCCTCGATCACACTGGCCCCCTCTTCGCATCGTATGTGCGACGAGGAGACGGCCCCGAACCCTGTGGAAAACATGTGAGGAATCCGTCAGGGCATAGGAGATCGGCTGGATGGCGAAGATCCCTGAGAAACGGTGAGAAACCATGACGAGTCGCGGAGAGTCGCGGGGAGCCGAGTCGTGGGGAGTCCTGAGGAGTCAGTCGAAGCGGGCGGCCAGCAGGACCACGTCCTCGGCGTCGTCCGTCTGGTCCAGCCCTTCGGGCAGCACCAGGTGCAGCACATGGTCGGCGATGGCGCCGGGGTCGGAGCGCAGGGACTTCGGCACGCTCGCCGCCGCCGCGTGCAGCCGTGCGAAGGCGCGGTCCATCGGGTCGCCGGTGCGCCGCAGCAGCCCGTCGGTGTACAGAAGCACCGTTTCTCCCGGCTCCGGCGAGATCTCCACGCTGGGCGCCTCCCAGCAGGCGAGCATCCCGAGCGGCGCCGACAGGGAGGTCTCGACGAACTCGGTGCGGCGCTCGCCCACGATCAGCGGCGGCGTGTGCCCGGCCCCGGCCAGCACGATCTTTCCCCGGGCCGGCTCGGCGTAGGCGAAGAGCGCGGTGGCCGTGCGCGCGGGCTCGGTCAGCCGCAGCAGCAGTTCGAGGTCGGACAGTACGGCGACGGGGTCCTCGCCCTCCATCACCGCGTACGCCCGCAGGGAGGCCCGCAGCCGTCCCATGGCGGCGAGCGCGCTCGGCCCCGTGCCGCTGACCGAGCCGACCGCCAGCCCCAGCGCGCCCTCCGGCAGCGGCAGGGCGTCGTACCAGTCTCCGCCGCCGCGGGGGTGCGTCCGGTGGCGGGCGGCCAGCTGTACGCCCGGGACCCGGGGCAGCCGGCTGGGCAGCAGCTCCTCGGCGACGGTCGCGACCGTGGCGCGGGCGTGCTCCAGCTCCAGGAGGCGGGCCAGGTGCTCGGTGGCGTAGCGCATATAGAGGCCGACGAGGTGGCACTGGCGCTCCACCGGGGCGGCGGGCTCGTCGTACAGCCACACCGCGGCGCCGAGCGTGCCGGCCTCCTGCGTGGCGAGCGGCACGGTATAGCTCGCGCCATAGCCGAGACGGACGGCCACCTCGCGGTGGCGGGGGTCGAGCGACTCGTCGCCGAGCAGGTCGGGGTGGGCCACGGCCTCGGGCGGAGCGGCGTGTGGGGGCTGCGGGGGCTGGCCGGGGCGGGGCTGCGCGTCCAGGATCCGGCCGTACGCGATCACGCTGCGCGGCACCGTCTCGATATGGCCGAGCTCGCTATGGGTGAGCCCGAGGCCCATGGTGAGCGCTGAGCCGCGGCCGCCCTCGAAGCACTCGGCCCTGGTGGGGCCCTGCGGCGGCTCCAGTACGACGAAGCCGCGCCGGGCGCCGACCAGGGCGGCTCCCGCGCGCAGCAGTTCGTGGAGGGCGGCCTCGAGCGAAGAGGTCCGGGCGAGGCGCTCGGTGAGTTCGTGGAGGGTGGTCAGATCGGAGACCCAGCCGGCCAGCCGGTCCTGAATCACCGCTCCGGGCGGGGCCGGTGCGGGCGGGACGGCGGGCAGGGTGGAGGCAGTGTGCGTGGGAGCTGGAACCGCTGAATCGATTCCAGCCACTTTCGGCAGGTGAGGGGCGCTCATGGCAGCCGGCTTTCCGACTGGTGCGTTTCGCTCAATAGCATCGCAAACCCCCATGTCATTCTGCGCCGCTATCAATGCATCCACATGTACACGCACAAGTGAGGGGATGTCCAGCATTGCTCCAGTGGGATTGATGGTGTCTGCGGGCCTGGTAACTTGGCTGAAAAATGCACCCGATGGCGGCCCTTTGGGGTCGACTGAGGCCGATCGGCACAGCGTCATTCGAAGCGTGTTGGGTACGTATACGGTGATGGCCAGGGGCAGTTGGGACGCCCTGGAACCTGGCAGCGGGCCCGGGCGTCTTAAGAGCCGGTGGCCGCGCCCCATCCCCGAGTGGCGGGGAAGAGTTACCGCGGGACGGCAAGCGCCAGGCGCGCGCCACCCCTCGCCACGCGTTTAATGGACTACAGCCCACGTTCGGCCCCCAGGCGGCGATCCTGCCGCAGGCAATCCGGGGGATCGCCCATGCCACCGGCAAGGGGCGATGATGCGCCGATTTGTACGCACAGTGAAGAGCTGCACACATGGTGTGATGTGGACCTCGGCGGTCAACGGAAAGGAACGAGCGCTCATGCGCGAGATCCTCGGAAGGCGACGCAGGCTCCGGTTCCGGCGCAAGAGGGGGCCTGTCCAGCTCGAAACGGCGATCACCTGCGCCGTCGAGTGGAAATGGCCTGTGCTCCCCGGTGTGGGACTCAAGGCAGCCGGCAGCCGCGGCGACCGCGACCGCGGTTGCGCCTGCCCCGATCCCGAGTGCGTCGTACCCGGCGCGCACCCCTTCGACCCCGGAATCCTGGCGGCCTCCGTCGACGAGCGGATGGTGCGCTGGTGGTGGACCAACCGGCCCGCCGCTCCGATCATGCTGGCGACCGGGGGAAGCGCGCCGTGCGCGGTGAGCCTGCCCGCCGTCGCCGGCGCCCGTGCGCTGACCGAGCTGGACCGGATGGGCATGCGCCTCGGCCCCGTCGTGGCGACGCCCACCCGCTGGTCCCTGCTCGTGGCGCCGTACACCCTCGAACAGCTCGGCGAACTGCTCTTCGTCAAGGACTGCGTGCCGAGCTCGCTGCGCTTCCACGGCGAGGGCGGCTATCTGGTGCTGCCTCCCTCGGAGACGGGGACGGGCCAGGTCCGCTGGGAGCGGGCGCCGCTGCCCGGATCCGCGGCGCCGTGGCTGCCGGATGTGGAGGCGGTGGTGGACGCGCTGGTCGAGGCGAGCACCAGCGCCCCGGACGGCGGCAGCCGCCTGGCGTACTGACGGCGGCCCGCGCACCCGACGGCCCGCCGGCACACGCACCCCGCGGGCTGGGCGCTATAGCCAGGGCCGGCAGGCCCGTAGACCGCGGTCGCGCTCGCACGCCGACCGCGGTCCCGCGCTCCGGCGGTCCCGTTCGGCTGCCGCCGGGCGGGAGGCGTGCCCGCCCGCCCCGACCGCCAGCACAAGCCCCCGCCGCTCGTCTCCTCAACGCCGGTTCTGTCACTCGTACGGGTAGGAGCCAGCCCGAGTTGTACGGGAATTGGGCGCGCGGCGCACCGAGCGCCCGTATTCCATCGATATCTTCGGCCCACCGTCATGAATTTTCCGCGCAGTCGGCAGGTGGACCCACTGTGAATCTCCGCATGATCGGGCTCGCCGGCGCCGTGGTGTTCGCCACGCTGCTGCCGCTGGCCGCATCCGCCGGGCCCGCTATGGACGACGCGAAGCCCGCGGACCCCGATCCCAGGTCAGAGCCCGGGCAGAAGCCCGGCCTGCTGGCCGGGCTCGGCGCGTCTGATGAGCCTTCTGAGGCGGGTGAGTCGAAAGCGGCGAATGCTACCGAGAAACCCGCGCCGCAGACGACAGCGCGATGTGGGCCGGAACTCGCCTCTCCCGATGGCGTCGAAGCGCAGACCTGTGTGCTGACCGATGGCCGCGACACCTGGGCGCGTACCTACTACCGCAATGCGACGGCTCGGGAATTGATTTCCGTTCTCACTCTGATGGGTCCCGGCGGGCGCACTCTGCAGATCAACTGCGCGGTTGAAGCGGGAGACGAGCCGGATGCCTGTGAGACGCCTAGGGAGGCCGCGCGGGGAGCTGTTGCGCAGTACTCGGCGGTAGCGGAGTTCGCCCCTGCTGACGAGGCTGAGGACGGCCCGCTGCTGCTGCGCTCGGGGAGCAACTCCGCTGAGCCGGCGGGGCGTTGACGGAACGGACCGTTCCGCAGAAATGGAAGCGCCCGGTCGCTGGCGACGGGGGATGCACCAGCGACCGGGCTTCTAGAACCGTAACAAGAGATCTGCTGTTCGCAAATTCGATCTCGGGTATTCGGACAGGGATTTACCTGTCCTTAGGGTGAGTTGTGACTGGAGTCACCTATCGGTCGACAGAAACCGTCACTCTCAGCTGAGGGTGACTTGGCGGTTGGTGAGCCCGCCGCGCGCCCGGCGCTCCTCCGCGGACAGCGGAGCGTCCGTCTCCAGCGCCTTCGCCAGCCGCTCGGCGAACTCCGC
Source organism: Streptomyces sp. NPDC051907 (assembly GCF_040681075.1). NCBI lineage: Bacteria > Bacillati > Actinomycetota > Actinomycetes > Kitasatosporales > Streptomycetaceae > Streptomyces > Streptomyces sp. NPDC051907. The sequence goes on from NZ_JBFAYB010000014.1 coordinate 78,742, forward strand.
CGCGGGCTTCTCGCACTCCTCGGCGCCCATAGCGCTCGGCAGGTCCCAGACGGGGACCATCAGCCCGTGCGCGCGGAAGGATCCGACGAGCCGGGTGCCCTCGCCGATCGAGGTCGCGCCGACGGCGTGCAGCCGCGCGAGCGCGTCGAGGAGCTTCTCCTCGGCGTGCGGCATGACCCAGCGGAGGTGGTTCTTCTCCGGGGTCTCGCACCAGTAGGCGGCGTCCACGCTGGAGAGCTTCACCGTCGGGATCGCGGCCGCGTTGGCGCGCTCCAGGGAGGCGGAGACCTCGGGGGAGGCGTTCTCCGACGACTCCGGGATCCAGAACTCGAAGCCGGAGTGGACGGCCGGCTCGAAGGCGGCGTCCGCGTCGAGCAGATCCTGCAGGCGCACGCCGTCGGCCGGGACGCGCTGGGCGGCGACCGGGGTGCCCGGCTCGGCGGTCAGCGCCCGCTGCAGGGTGTCGGCGAGGTCCCGGCTGAGGTCGCCGGAGGAGGTGTCGTTCTGCAGACCGAGCAGGACGGAGCCGTCGTCGCGGCGCAGGGCCGGCCAGGCCATGGGCAGCACGGTGGCCAGCGTCACGGACGGAACGCCTTCGGGCAGCCCGCCCTTGAGGGTGAGCGGGACGGTCGCGGCGGGGACCAGCTCGCGCAGAGCCACCCAGTCGCACTCGCCGGGCAGTCCCTCGAAGGGCCGCTGGATCAGCTCGGTGACGGCGTGGGCGGCTGCCCGGCCGTGGCAGGCCTTGTAGCGGCGGCCCGAGCCACAGGGGCAGGGCTCGCGGGCTCCCACCACCGGAACCGGCTCGTTGGCGCCTGCGGCGCGGGCCCCGCTTCCGGGCTGAGGCTTCGTCGCCTTCGTCTGGGGACGCTTCTTGGCCATGGTGTGGCTTTCTCCCGTTTGCGGCGGTGCTGTGTCGGCGCGAGCCTAGCCGTCCGCCGCCGTCGCGGTGGTGCAGCGCCCCACACTCACCGCATGCCGGGCCTCAGTCGAGATCGTCGTACGACTCCGCGAAGTCGAACGCGGGACCGGTGACGCGCGTAGCGAAATCCTCGCGCCGGTGCCCCTCCGTAACGATCACCCACACGGTGACCTCGCCCGAGGCACTGTCCCGTACGCCCCACTCCTGGGCCAGCGAGCTGATGATGTTCAGCCCGCGACCGCCACGGGCCGTCACCGAAGGAGTGGCCGGAACTGGTCGGGTCGGACCGCCTCCGTCCGTGACCTCAACGGTCAGCCGGCCCACCCGGTCGACGCCCCAGGCGGCGCGGACGTCGCCGTCGCCCACCTCTGCGCGCCCCAGGGGCCTGCCATGACGGCACGCGTTGCTGAGAAGCTCGGAAAGAATCAGTACTGCATCGTCGACAACCGTCTCTGAGACCCCGCTGCGGCTCAGCTGCTCCCGCATCCGGTGTCTTGCCTCGCCCACGCCCGCAGGGCCATGGGGTACGGCCATGCTCGACGACGTGGGCACCTCCTGTGCCACCACCAACGCCACCCCCGAGACCTCCTTTGCCCCACGCCACGGAGTGAATGCCCCATTGGACTGGACCGGAAACCGGCCAAGGGCGCGCCGGTGACGCACTCGTAACGATCGAATACGTACCGAACGCGCCGGTGCACTCCCTGTAACAGGAGTTACAGGCGACCCAGCTGGGACAGGACCTGTTTGGGGCGGTTGGTGATGATCGCTTCCACGCCGAGACTGGCGCAGAGCTCGACGTCCTCCGGTTCGTTGACCGTCCAGACGTGGACGCGGTGGCCCGCCCGGTGGAGCCGGGCGATGTACGCCGGATGGTTTCGGACGATCCGCATCCCCGGACCCGCGATCCTCGCGCCGGCGGGCAGACGCCCGTCGCGCAGCCTGGGCGTCACGAACTGCATCAGATAGACGGTCGGGATGTTCGGCGCTGCGGCCGAGACGCGGTGCAGCGAGCGGGCGGAGAAGCTCATGATCCGTACCGGCGAGTCGCCCGCCGCCGGGGCGTCCAGACCGAACCGTCCCAGCAGATGCAGCAGCCGCTCCTCGACCTGGCCGGCCCAGCGGGTGGGGTGCTTGGTCTCGATGGCCAGCTCGATCCTGCGCCCGGAGTCGGCGACCAGCCCCAGCAGCTGCTCCAGGGTGAGCACGGAGGTGAAGGAGGGGTCTCCCCAGTCGGGGCTCTCCGCCGCGTCCTTCCAGGAGCCGAAGTCGAGGGCGGCCAGGTCGGCCAGCTCCAGGGCCGATACCGCGCCGCGGCCGTTGGAGGTGCGGTTGACGCGGCGGTCGTGGACGCAGACGAGATGGCCGTCGGCGGTGAGGCGCACATCGCATTCAAGGGCGTCCGCGCCGTCCTCGATCGCCTTCTTGTAGGCGGCCAGCGTGTGCTCGGGGGCGTCTTCGGAGGCGCCTCGGTGGGCGACGACCTGGATGTTGTGCTGTCGTGCTTGAGTCACCGCGTCATGGTGTCACCGCCGCGGGGTATGCGTGTGCCCAGCGGGATTTCCGGCGCCGGTCGGACGTCCTGGAGATGCGTCCTTTTTGCCGGACGTAAAGGATTGTCGGTGCACGCACAGGTCCTGCTTACAGTGGCCTGACGTGCGGTGGGAAAAGCTGAGCGGAGACATCTGCATATCTGTACGGCGGAACTCCTGCCGGCGTACGGCCGAAGCGTGCCCGGCGAGCCGGGCGCGCGGCGGGTCCGACGTGCGGCGGACGCGGGCGCGGCGACGCAGCCCGAGACGACCGACGTACCGACCGACGAGCCAACGGATGTGCCGATCGACGTCCCCATAGACGACCGCACCGCCGACCGCACCGACGACCGAACTGACGAGACCGACGTGGAACCTGAAGGGAAAGCAGCTGTGAGCACCGAGAACGAGGGCAACGAGGTTCCGGCCGCCCCGTCCGCACCTCCTGTGCCGGTCGCCGCTCCCGAGGGCATGCCTGCGTCCGCCCCGAGCGAGCCTCAGCGGCCGCACGGGGCCCAAGAGCCGGCAGCGGCTGCGGCAGAGCGGCCCGGGCACTCCCCCCAGCCCGAGCCCGCCACCGCGCCGCTGCCGCCTGCCGCCCCGGCTTCCGCCCCTGCGGCGGAGGCGCCCACGGCCGTGCAGCCCGCGTACGCCGAGAGCGCCCCGCACCCCCCGGGCGCGACGGGCGCCACAGGCGGCGCCGGATCCGGGTGGCCGCCGCCCCCGGCCGCCTTCCCCTCCTATGGAGGAGGCGCGGGCTCCCACGCAGGCGACGCCTATGGAGGCGACGCGGGCGCCCACGGCGGTGGCGGCGGTCCCGTCTGGGGCGCGCCCGCCCCGGTGGCGCAGCCCCCGCGCAAACGTTCCGGCGGACTCGTCGCCGCCGTGCTGGTCGCCGCGCTCGTCGCGGGCGGAGTCGGCGGCGGCATCGGGTACTGGGCCGCCGAGCGCAACGACGCCGTCGACTCGACCACGATCGCCGCCGCCGACGCCCCCAGGGACCTCAAGCGCGAGCCCGGCACGGTCGCCGCGGTCGCCGGGAAGGCCCTGCCGAGCGTCGTCACCATCGAGGCGAAGTCGGGCGGCGACGGCGAGAGCGACAGCAGCGTCGAGGGCGGCACGGGCACCGGCTTCGTCTACGACAAGCAGGGCCACATCCTCACCAACAACCATGTGGTGGCCTCGGCGGCCGACGGCGGCACGCTCTTCGCGACCTTCTCCAACGGCAAGCGGTACGACGCCGAGGTCGTCGGCCGGGCGCACGGCTACGACGTCGCCGTGCTGAAGCTGAAGAACGCCCCCTCGGGCCTGACGCCGCTGCCGCTCGGCAACTCCGAGCGGGTCGCGGTCGGCGACTCGACGATCGCCATCGGCGCGCCCTTCGGTCTGTCGAACACCGTCACCACCGGCATCATCAGCGCGAAGAACCGCCCGGTCGCCTCCGGCGACGGCTCCAGCGGCAAGAACTCGTACATGAGCGCCCTGCAGACCGACGCCTCCATCAACCCGGGCAACTCCGGAGGCCCGCTGCTGGACTCCACCGGAGCGGTGATCGGCATCAACTCCGCGATCCAGTCGGCGGGCAGCGGCCTCGGCCAGTCGCAGGCCGGCTCGATCGGCCTCGGCTTCGCCATCCCGATCAACCAGGCGAAGAACGTCGCCCAGCAGCTGATCAAGACCGGGCAGCCGGTGTACCCGGTGATCGGCGCGACGGTCGACATGACGGGCAAGGACGCCGGCGCCAAGATCGCCTCCGAGGGGGCGGGCGGCACCGAGCCGGTGTCCCCGAACGGCCCGGCCGCCAAGGCGGGTCTGAAGGCGGGCGACCTCATCACGAGGTTCGACGGCAAGCCGATCGACAGCGGCCCGACGCTGATCAGCGAGATCTGGAACCACAAGGCGGGCGACAAGATCACGCTGACCTATGAGCGCGGCGGCAGCGAGCACACGGCCCAGGTCGTTCTGGGCGAGCGCCAGGGCGACAGCTGAGTCCGGTCTGGGCGGCCCGCGTACGAGGACGGGTCGCCCGGGCTGGGGCGGACACGAGGCGACGCCGTCTCAGACGCGGTCGCGGGCCCGGTCTCCGGCGGGGCCGCCGCCTCCCCCTCCAGCCGGGACAGCCGGAACAGCGGGAACAGTCGGAATTCGGTGGGCGCGCGCCGGTGCGCCGCTCGCCTCCGTCCGTGTGAGCAGCACAAAGAAGAGCGCGGCCTCGGCCCGGCTCCCATAGGCGTACGCGCTGTCGGCCAGCGCGGTGGCGATGCCGTGGTCGGGGACCTCGTCATAGGTGAACAGCCCGTTGAGCGCGGCCGCGTCCCGCTCCCGGCGCAGCACCTCGTCGCGGAGGGCGGCGAGCCGCGCGGACTCCGGCCAGTCGGCGAGCGACTGGCGCAGGTCGGGCAGTACGTCTCCGGGCGGCACATAGCGCCCGTTGAGCCGGCGGGCCTCGACGCGGTGGGGGCGTTCGCCGTTCAGTACGCGCTGGAGGGCTGAGGCCGTTCCGTACGCGTAGAGCAGCGCCGCCTTGTCGTAGAGGTCGCGTGTGCGCGTCGCCAGATCCCCGTACAGGTCGGTGAGCTGCCACAGGGCGTGCGCGTGCGGACGTACGGATCCTGAGCCGAGGACGCCGAGAGATCCGCCGACCGGGAGCAGCCGGGTGGGCTCGGCCTGCCGGGCGTAGACGCACGCGGCCTGGTGGGCGGCGCGGTACTCGCGGGCCGCCGCGCCGAGGGCGCAGACGCTGTCGGCGAGGGTCTCGTACCACTGCGGTGCGGGTTTCCCGGCGGCTGTGGCAGCGGGTGCTGCGTTTGCTGTGACGGCTATGGCGGCCGTGGTGGCGGCCGTGTCAGCGGCGGTGGGTGCGGTCGGCGCGGAGGCAGGCTTCGCGGTGGACATAGCAGGGGCTATAGGGGGCGCGGCAGCCGCTTTCTGCGGCGCGATCGCTATAGACGTCGCGACGGCCATGGGCGCTGCGAGGGCTAAGGGCTGGTCCATGTGCGACTCCTCCTCGACGGGGCAGAGTTCGGCAGGATCACTCCTCAAGAGATCCTGTCCTCAAGACCTCTTTAGGAGTTATCTCGACTATGGCGTTCCCCTCCTCACTCGTCAAGACCTCTTGAGGACTTGTAGGCTGATCCCCACTGCACGACGGGACGGTGAAGGGCCAGTGGCAAAGGCGTACGAGCGGATCGCGGACGAGCTTCGCCAGGCCATCCGCTCAGGTCAGCTGTCCCCAGGCGACCAGCTCCCGGCCGAGACGAAGCTCGCGGAGATCCACCGCAAGAGCGTCCCCACCGTGCGCGACGCCCTGCGGATGCTCCAGTCCGAGGGTCTGATCGAGAAGCAGCACGGCCGCGGCAACTTCGTACGGCGCTCCCGTACGACCGTGCTGCGCACCAACACGCGGCACCAGTGGGAGAAGGACCGCGCCCGCGAGACCGAGGCGCAGCGGCAGCAGACGGGCGCCACCGAGCACGACACCGGCCTCGGTGTGAACGACCTTGTGTTCTACGCCGCTTACCGCGAGATCAAGGCCGAGAAGGAGATCGCCGAGGCGTTCGGCGTCCCCGAGGGGACGACTCTCGTCGAGCGCACCTACCGGACCCGGTACAGCGCCGAGAGCGCCCCCTTCAACCTGGTGACCTCCTATCTCGTACGCGAGTTGGTGGCACAGAACCCCGACCTCCTGGACGACACCAAGGAGCCGTGGCCCGGCGGCACCCAGAACCAGCTCTCCACCGTGGGCATCGAGCTGAGCCGCATCGACGAACGCGTGACGGCCCGCCCCCCGACGGTGGAGGAGGCCGAGGAGCTCGAACTGCCGCCCGGAACCGCCGTCCTGGTGCTCCGCAAGACCTCGTACGACATCGATGACCGCGCCGTGGAGATCTCCGACGTCACCCTCCCCGGCGACCGCACGGAAATGCTCTTCACCACTCCCCTCGAAAGGTGGTGACCGCCGTGCTCCGGCGCATCGTCATCATCACTGCCGTGCACGAGCCCGGCGCCGTCTACCTGCAGGACGCGTTCAAGTCGCTGTGCGAGCAGGAGCTTCCACAAGGGTGGGAGTGGCACTGGGTGATCCAGCAGGACGGCACGGGCGACACGGTCGCCCCGCATGTGCCGGACGATCCGCGGGTGACGTTCAGGCAGGGCAGGGCAGGCGGCCCGGGCGTCGCGCGCACTATGGCGCTCGCGTACGCAGACGGCGAGTACGTCAAGGTCCTCGACGCCGACGACCAGCTCGCCCCCGGCGCGCTGGCCCGTGATCTGGCCGCTCTGGAGGCCGACCGCAGCATCGGCTGGGCGACCTCCCGTGTGCTCGACCTCCTGCCGGACGGTACGACGGTCGGCTTCGACGGCGACCCGGAGAACGGGCCGATCGAGCACGGAGCGGTGCTGGAGCACTGGAAGGCGAACGACTTCCGGGCCCAGGTGCACCCGGCGACCCTCTTCGCGCGCCGCGACCTGGTGCTGGCCCTCGGCGGCTGGATGGCCCTGCCGGCCTCGGAGGACACCGGGCTGCTGCTCGCGCTGAACGCCACCGCACGCGGCTGGTTCAGCAGCGAGGTGGGGCTCTTCTACCGCAAGTGGCCCGGACAGGCGACGAGCCAGGGCGCGCACACGGCCCCGGCGGAGCGCGAGGCGCGTATGGCGGTCGTGGAGGCGAGGGCGCGCGCCCTCGCGGGCTACGGCTGGCGCGCTGAGGCCTAGTCGCGGTCGCGCCGGTGCGCGGTGGGCGGGTCGCCGGTCACGCCGGTGGGCAGCGGCCGGTCGCGCAAGTCGCGTTGATCTGCGGCCGCCGGTCGCGCCGGTGGCTGGTCTGAGGTCGCCGGTCTGAGGCTGCCGGCTCACGGCCGCACGTGCGGCCGCGCCCATGCGGCCGCGCACAGGCGGCGGCCCCGCCCATGCGGCCGTCAGAGCTACGGCAGGGTCTCCGCGTCCACCCGGGAGAAGATCAGATCGCTCTCGTCGACGACCGGCCCGCGCCACCGGACGGGCGCCGACTTCCCCTGGGCGGAGCGGCGCAGCGCCGCCGGGTAGCTGTCCGCCGCGTAGTCGTTCACCAGCCGGTAGACATGGAAGCCATGCTTCCGCATGATCTCCAGCAACTCCTCGACCGAGTCGCCGAGCTGAGCCATCCGGTCCGGAGTGACCTCGACGGTGATCTCCGCGTCGGGACGCAGCAGGTCCAGCATGGGCGCCAGACCGCGTACGACGCCGCCCTCCGCGCCCTCCACGTCAATCTTGATCACGCGGGCGCGGGCGATCTCCTCCGCATCGAGCAGGTCGGGCAGCGGGCTCGCCTCGATCTCGAAGACGGACTCGGCCGGGCCGTCGTACGGCACGATGCTGTTGGCGCCCAGGTTCTTCGAGCTCGCGAGGACGAACGTCAGCGGCTTTCGCTGGTCGGAGACGGCGGCGTTGACCGCGCGGATGTTGGCGCAGCCGTTGAGCCGGGCATGCTGGCGGAGCCTATGGTGGAACGCGGGCGAGGCCTCTATAGCGACCACGCGCCCCGACTCCCCGACCAGGCGGGAGGCGAGCACGCTGACGTACCCGATGTTCGCCCCGACGTCGACGAAGGTGTCGCCCGGCCGCAGCCTGCGCTGCAGCCAGTGGGTCATGTGCGGCTCCCACACGCCGAACATGTAGAGGTAGCGCTGGATCAGATCCTCCGTGTCGACCAGGAACCGCGCGCCGAAGCGGGTCCGCGCCACGCGCCGCCGGGGGAGCCGCTGCAGCCGGGGGTTGAGGTACCGCGCCGCGACGGCCGCCGTGCCGAGCCGGCCCGGGGCATGGCGGACGTACCAGCGGCACAGCGTGATCAGGGCCTGCGCGGTGCGCTCGTCCAGCCGGTGCATCGTCTCGCCTCTCCCCGGGCCCTCCCCTCAGCACTCCGAAGACGACTCGGAGCACTCAGAGGCTGTCTGCCGCCGCCCGGTCCTGAGCCCGGCCCCGATCCCGGTTCCGGTCTCCGTCGCGGTCCAGCGGCAGATCCAGCATACGAATCGCGTTCCCTCGCATGATCTTGTAGACCACGTCGTCCGGCAGGCCGGCCATGTGCTCGGCGGCCACATCCTTCGTATGCGGCCAGGTCGAGTCCACATGCGGATAGTCGGTCTCGAAGGTCGCGTTGTCCACGCCGACGGTGTCGATCGAGGCGATGCCGTGTTTGTCGCGGAAGAAGCAGCAGAAGATTTGCCGGTAGTAGTACGTCGACGGGGGCTCGGGGATCAGATCCTTCACCCCGCCCCAGGCGCGGTGCTCCTCCCAGACGTCGTCGGCGCGCTCCAGGGCGTACGGAATCCAGCCCATCTGGCCCTCGCTGTACGCGAGCTTCAGCCGGGGAAACTTCACCAGCACTCCGCTGAAGAGGAAGTCCATCATCGACGCCATAGCGTTGTTGAAGGACAGGGACGCCTGTACGGCGGGCGGCGCGTCCGGGGACGCGGCCGGCATCTGCGAGGACGAGCCGATGTGCATGTTGACCACCGTCCCGGTCTCCTCGCAGGCGGCGAAGAACGGGTCCCAGTAGCCGGAGTGGATCGAGGGGAGCCCCAGGTAGGTGGGGATCTCGCTGAAGGTCACCGCCCGGACGCCACGGGCCGCGTTCCGCTTGATCTCGGCGACCGCGAGGTCGATGTCCCAGAGCGGGATGAGGCACAGCGGGATCAGCCGGCCGCCGCTGTCGCCGCACCACTCCTCGACCATCCAGTCGTTGTACGCGCGCACACAGGCGAGCCCGACCTCCTTGTCCTTGGCCTCGGCGAAGGTCTGCCCGCAGAAGCGCGGGAAGGTCGGGAAGCACAGCGACGCCTCGACGTGGTTGAGATCCATGTCCGCGAGCCGTGCCGCGGGGTCCCAGCAGCCGCGCCGCATCTGCTCGCGGGTGATGCCGTCGAGCGTCATCTCGTCGCGCGAGAAGCCGACGGCGGCGATGATGCGCTTGTACGGGAAGACCTCGCCCTCGTACTCCCACCAGTCGGTGATCTGACCCTTCGGGTCAGTGGTGAACCGATACTTCCCGCCGATGTACTCCAGCTCCCCGATGCCGGCGGTGAAGGGCTTCGGCCCCCGGTCGCGGTACTTGGCGGGAAGCCAGGTCTCAAAGAGGTGCGCGGGCTCGATCACATGGTCGTCCACGCTGACGACCTTGGGGAGTTCGGTGCTGTTCTGATTGCCCATCACGTCGGTTACCCCTTGCTGCCTGCCGGTTCCCCCGGCCCGAATCTGACGATCCATCAGATTCAGGCTAGAACCTCCTCGGGGCGACAGCAAGACGCAGCGGGGTGCGGGAGGTGCGGCGCGGCAAGCGCGGCAGCCCTCTTGCGCGGCGACCGCGCATCCGCTGAACTGACGCATCGTCAGGTCTGATTTCCGGTGCGGAGGGATGCCCCATGCAGACGATGTGGCTCGACGGGGCCGAGTGGCTGGCTGTGCTGCGGATCGGCCTCGGTCTGTGGTGGCTGGAGAGCTGGCGCCACAAGGACAAGAAGGACTGGTTCGCGGGCGGCGGCATCCGCTGGGCGGCCGGTATAGCCGAGAAGCACCGCTGGTCGTTCGTGAAGAGCGGTTTCGACCGGGTGGTGAAGCCGCGCCCGCGCGTGATGGCGTACATCGTCGCGTACGCGGAGCTGGCGCTCGGGCTCGGGCTGGTCGTGGGCTTCCTGACGCCTATAGCGCTCGTGTGCGGCCTGGCGCTCAGTTTGATCTACCTCGTGCTGATGATCCACGACTGGGCCGAGCAGGGGCAGAACCTGATGATGGCGCTGATCTCCGTGGTCGCGCTGTTCGGGATGAGCTGGCAGAGCTGGTCGCTGGACAACGCGCTCGGGCTGTTCCTCTAGTAGTCCTCGGGTAGTCCTCGGGCCCTGCGGTCACCGGGCCTCGGGTATCTTGTGCCTCGGGTCCTCGGGCTCTCCGGCCCCGGACGCCTCGCCGAAAGTCCTTGATCAACTGTCCGAGGCCTGTCCTAAGATCCTCTCCGACGACTTCGACGGGGTGCACGGGGGATGCGTTGGCGGCCACTGAACAGCTTGTGACGATCGGCGCTGTCCTGCTCGGCGCGCTGACCACGCATGCGACCAACTTCATGATGGAGAGGACCCGCAACAAGCAGGTGCTCCTGACACGTTGGGACGACAAGAAGCTCGCAGCGTACGAGGGCTACGTCGACGCGGTGCGGGCCTCCATCTTCCTGGCGGTGCAGCTCTACGAGCACCGGGAAGGCCTCCGCCGCAGCGACAAGTCGGAGCAGGAGATGCGCGCCGAGATGTCAGAGGGCGGGCGCATGCGCGGACGCGCCTTCGAGCGGATCATGCTGCTCGCCGGCGACGACGTGGTGGAGGCGGCGCACGAGCTCAATGCGGCGGCTATGGAGGTCGACTGGCTGGCGGAGGGCAAGACGCACGGCTCGCTGGAGGACTGGCGCGCCAGGAACCGTGCGGTGTTCCGGGAGATCAACGAGTTCCACGAGAACGCGCGGGTCGACCTCGGAGTGCAGGGCAGCGTCAAGGGCGACAACCATCCGGAACGCGACCTGCTGCTTCCGTCGGCGCGCCAGGAGGGCGAGAACGCCTCGACGTGAGGCCGTGACGCCGTGCGGCCGCCATGGGGCGCTGCGGCGCCCATCCACGCGTCTCATGGCCGCCGGCGTGGGGCGGAGCGATGAAGCCTGGGGCCCAGCCCGAGAGCGCACAAAGCCGATCCACACGGTTCCCCGGGCCAAGGACCCACACGCGGCCTCGCGGCCGGTAGTCTGTAGCCCGCTCCGTCGCAGGTGGGCGGAGCGTGGGTGGGTTGCCCGAGCGGCCTAAGGGAACGGTCTTGAAAACCGTCGTGGCAGCGATGTCACCGTGGGTTCAAATCCCACACCCACCGCCACGGATCAGCGTAGACGCTGGTCAGAAGGGGTGCTCCGGTTCTTCCGGGGCGCCCCTTCTTCATGGGGCGCCGGTGCGTCCCGGGGCGGGGCCCGGGGGCGTGGTCGGGGGCGGTTTTCTTGGGAGGAGTACCGCGGCGGCCAGGCCGCCGAGTCCTATGGCGGCCAGGGCGGTCATTGCGGCGGCGTAGGCGCCGGAGGTGAGGCCGGAGACGAGGATGGTGCCGGCGACTGCCGTGCCGAGGGAGGAGCCGAGGTTCGACACGCTGCGGGAGAGGCCGGATATCTCGCCTTGCTGCTCTTCGGGGAAGCTCGACTGGACGACGTTCACCGACGGGGTCAGCATCACGCCGAGGCCCAGTCCGATCAGCAGGAGCCCGGGGGCCAGAGCCCAGGGGGTCGTGGAGCTGCTGGCCAGCGTGATCAGGACGACGATGCCGACGACGGTGGCGACGAACCCGGTCATGATGAGGGTCCGCTGGGTCCGCCGCTGGGCGAGGCGTTCGGCGGCGAGTGAGGACACGAGCAGGCCGAGGGTGGCAGCGGTGAAGATGACGCCGGTCTGGACGGCGTCGTAGCCGCGCACGACCTGGAGGTAGGTCGCGACGGTGAACGAGGAGCCCATCAGCAGCAGCCACTGAACGTTCTGCGTGACGAGGCCCAGGTTGGAGGTGCGATTGCGGAACAGGGCGGTGGACAGCAGCGGTTCCCTCCCCGCACGCTCCTTGGCCCGTATCGACCGGAAGAACCATAGAAGCACGAGGGCGCCGAGGGCGAGCAGTCCGATCATCAGCCAGACGTTGTCGTCGGCCGCGAGGATGCCCATGACGACGAGGATGAGGCCGGCGGCCGAGAGGACCGCGCCGGTGGTGTCGAAGGGCCGTGCCGGGTCGGGCGGCAGGGGGTCCTCGATATGCCTGCTCAGTACGACGATCACCGCGATGACCAGGGCCTGGAACACGAAGGCCGCGCGCCAGCTCAGCGCCGAGGCGATGAGCCCGCCGATCAGCGGTCCGGCCGCGGCGCCGATGCCGCCCAGCGCCATGATGACGCCGAAGGCGCGGGCACGTGAGGTCAGGTCCGTGAACAGGAGCGTCGTGAGGATGTAGACCGGCGGGATGAGCAGGGCCGTTCCGATGCCCTCCAGGATCGAGTTTCCGAGGATCAGCACGCCCAGGCCCGGGGCGGCGGCGCTCAGCAGGGCGCCGACGCCGTAGACGACGAGGCCGACCAGGAGACAGCGCTTGCGGCCGTAGCGGTCGGTCAGTTTGCCGCCGGGGATCATCAGCGCGGCCATGACCAGCAGGAAGACCGTGATGGCGATCTGCACTCCCTGGACGGTGGTGTCCAGGTCCTCGCTGATGTCGTTGATCATCACGTTCATGTTGGACCCGGCGAAGCTGCAGATGAACTGCGCGAGCGCCAGCGGGGCGAGGACGCGTCGCTGTGCTCGGGAGGGCCGCTGCGCACCTCGTGTCCCGGGCGCCGGCGTCTCGCCTCCGCCCGGCCCGCCGGACATCACGCCCCGCCCGGGCCCGGGCGCAGGCCGACGGGGGTGTCGCCGCCCAGGACCGTCGCGGACTCGCCCCCCGTCTCCGCCCGGTCGAGCTGCTCGTCGAGAGCCATAGCCGCGGCGATCAGCGCGAGATGGGTGAACGCCTGCGGGAAGTTGCCCAGTTGCTCGCCAGAGGGGCCGATCTCCTCGGCGAAGAGCCCGACGTGGTTGGCGTAGGTGAGCATCTTGTCGAAGGCGTACCGGGCCTGTTGCAGCCGGCCGGAGCGGGCCAGGGCCTCCACGTACAGGAAGCTGCACAGGTTGAACGTGCCCTCGGAGCCGCGCAGCCCGTCGGGGGACGCCGCCGGGTCGTACCGGTAGACCAGACTGTCGCTCACCAGCTCCCGGTCCATGGCGTCGAGCGTGCTGAGCCAGGCCGGGTCCTTCGGGGAGAGGAAGCCGACCCGCGGCATGAGCAGCAGGGAGGCGTCCAGGACGTCGGTGTCGAAGTGCTGTACGAACGCCTGCCGCTCCTCGCTCCAGCCGCGCTCGACGATCTGCTGGAAGACCATGTCGCGGGCGCCCGACCAGCGCGCGATGTCAGCCGGACGGGAGTGCGCGGTGGCGAGCCGGATGCCGCGGTCGAACGCGACCCAGGTCATCAGACGGCTGTACGTGAAGTTCTTCTGGCCGCCGCGGGTCTCCCAGATCCCCTCGTCGGACCGGTCCCAGTTGTCGGCGAGCCAGTCCAGCACCTCGCGGAACGCCTTCCAGCCGCGGATGGTCCCTATGTCGCGGCCCTGCGCGAGGGCGTCGGCGGCCTCGCCATAGATGTCGAGCTGGACCTGGTCCGCGGCGGCGTTCCCGGCCCGTACCGGCGACGATCCCATGTATCCCTCGAGGTGGTCGATGACCTCTTCGGTGAGATGAGGGGCGCCGTCGACCCGGTACATGATCTGCAACGGGTCTCCCGACGCGGTCCCGCCGGCGTCGATGCGGTCGCGCAGCCAGCGGCGGAAGGCGTCGGCCTCCTTGGTGAAGCCCAGGTCGATCAGCGCCCGGACGGACAGCGAGGCGTCCCGGATCCAGGTGTAGCGGTAGTCCCAGTTGCGCTCGCCGCCGATCTGCTCGGGCAGCCCCATGGTGGCGGCGGCTATAGGGGCGCCGGTCGGGGCGTAGGTGAGCAGTTTGAGCGTGATCGCCGAGCGGTTCACCATGTCGCGCCAGCGGCCCCGGTACGTGGAGGAGCGCAGCCAGGAGAGCCAGAACGCGCGACAGGACTCCAGCTCGTCGGCGACGCCGTCGAGGGACGGCGGTGCGGGGGCGGGGTCGCCGCTCGCCGCGCTCGTCAGCACCATGGCCGCCATCTCGCCGGCGGCGAGCGTGAAGGAGGCTGTGATGTCGTCGCCGTCCGCGTGCAGCGCGACGCCCGGGGTGGCCTGGACGTGGAGGTCCGTCCCCGGCCCGTGGAAGGTCGCCGTGCGGTCGTCGGTCCGCGCCAGGGTGTGCGGGGCACGTCCATAGTCGAAACGCGGGCGACAGCTGAACGTGAACGGCAGACTGCCGCGGACCACGCGAGCCGCCCTGACCAGGCGGTGCCGGCCGGTAGGCATAGCGCTGTCGATCGGAACCATGAAGTCGGCCACCTCGCCGACGCCGCCGGGGGCCAGGAACCGATTGACCAGGACGGCCGTGTCCGAGAGGTACAGCTGACGGACCGTCGCGCCGTTCTCGCTCTGTAGGTCCGCCGAGAACCGGCAGTCGCCGCCGCGTTCGCTGTCCAGGATCGAGGCGAAGACGCTGGGGGAGTCGAAACGGGGCGTGCACCACCAGTCGATCGTGCCCCCGGCGGCTATCAGTGCGGCGGTCTGCAGATCGCCCACCATGCCGTGGTCGGCGATAGGCGGGTAACCAGTCACGCGCCCTCCTTCACCCGACAGCTGCACCTGACGGCTTCACCCGGCAGCTGCACCCGACGGCCTCGCCCGACAGCGCGGCGCCGTCACCTGGGTTGGCGAGCCGTCCGCGGCCGGCCGCCGTGCGCCGTACTCGAATGGCGGTTCGTGCCCGAGTCGCGGTTCGCGCGGGGAAGCCGCCTCTCCGCCTCTCCGCGCCTGCCGGAACGCACCCACGCTCATAGAGTGCGCCGCACCTGGGCCCCGCGCATGCCGGAGCGGGAGGGCCGACGCTCACCGCGACGCGAGCGGACGACAGCGGGGCCGCGGTCCGCCGGCATGGCGCGGATCAGGCCGCCGTCTTCTTGGCAGGCCGCTTCGTGGCGGGCCGCTTGGCGGTCCTGGTCCTGGTGGCGGTCCTGGTGGCGCCGCTGCTCCGTGCCGGCTTGGCGGGCGCGCTCTTCGGCTTCAGGGCGGCCTCCTTCTTTGCTGACGCCGCCTTCGAGGGCGCTGTCCGGCGCTGTCCGGTCGACCACTTCAGCTCGATCTCCAGCTCGATCTCGCCGTCCTCGACCTCGATCTCCACCTCGCTCTCGAGGTCGTCGGGGATCCGCAGGCTCAGGCTCCCGAAGCCGAGTTCCAGCTCGGCCTCCCCACCCTTGCGCAGCGCGTCCGCGAGCGCGGTGAGCTGATCGGCCGCTTCGAGGCGCGACAGCGAGCGCTTCTGCTCAAACTTGAGGTCCTTCATGGTGGCTCCGATCGGCAGAAACAGTCGGTCGAGCCCAGTCTGCTGCCAGGTATCGCAGCGGACATCCCGAGGAGCGGCCTGAGGAGCCGTTCGAGGAGCGGTTGAGAAAGCCGCCTGAGGTGCCGTTCGAGGAGCCGGAACGGGTGAGGGTGACGGCCGCCCCGCCGAAGGAGCGGCCGGTCCCTGCCCGTCGGCCTTGGGTCAGCGGGCACCTCGCCACAGCAGCCGGGGAACTTTGCCGGTCCTCCCGTCGGCTTCGGGTTCAGCGGCCGGGGCGGCCCGTGGTGAGGCGTTCGGCGGAGGCGATCGTGGCGCGGGCCTCGCGTTCGGGGAGGCCCGCTTGGACCGCCGCACTGGTGAGGGCGTCCGCGAGCTCGTCGCCGAAGCCGTTCTCGTACGCCCGGCAGGCCGCCCAGAACAGGCGCGTGTTCCGCTGCCCCTCGTGCGCGGCGAGCACGAACTGGACCAGGCCCTGGCCCTGACCCTGGGGCGGGCGGGACGACGAAGGGGGCGCGGGGTGGCGTGCGGGGGGCGTGATCAGGCGTAGGAGTGCGCCTGGGCAGGGCGCGGGGGACAGCTCCGCCGTGCCGGGCGCCAGGCGGTACGCGCCATGGGCGGTGACCGAGCCGGGGCCCACCAGATAGCCGCCCGCGCCGCGGACGTCGATGCCGGGGGCGAGACGGCTCGCGGAGTTCGGAACGACCACGTCCGGCGGTCCCGTCAGCCATAGATGACGGCCGCCGCTGGGCGTGAGGACCGTGACCGTCTCGGGGATCGTGAACAGATGCAGCAGCGCCAGGTGCTGGAGCGCTGCCAGCGAGTCGGTCGAGGACTTGGTGTCGAGGTCGATGCCGATCAGATGATGCGGCGGCCGGCCGCAGGCGATGCCATAGCCGGTCGCCCAGGGCGCGGCCGCGAAGAGGGCGCGGACGCCCGCGGGGTCGGTCGTCGCGTCATGGACGCCGTGCCCCGGCATGCCGCATTCGCCCCGGCACAGGACCGGCTCGGGATCGTCGCGGTGCGGTGACCGCAGGGCTGGGAGCTTCGTGGCGGACAGCGGGATGACGGGGAGCCCGCGCTCGGCGGCGGAGAGAGCGTGGGCGAGGGCCAGGGTGGCGGTCTGCCGGTCGGTGGTGGCCATAGCTCTATGTTCGTACACATGTTCGAAGAAGGGAAGGGCGGAAATCTGGCCGGAAATATGCCGGAACGCTTCAGCTCGTGCGGTGGCTGGATTCGGTGGCCTGAAGCCGCCTGAGCAGGGGATTCTGTCGAGGTGTAGGGGTTTATCGACATGTCATCACGCTTGAGGGGGAATTGGGGTGCCCGGGGTGGTTCGCCAGAGATTCGGTGGGCAACTCTGATCTCGCGACGTCGAGACCAAGATCCGGGGCGGTCGGCCAACTGCCCTGGAGCGAAGAGCACTTCCGAAGTTCCGGTTCCTGGAGGAAAAGACATGGCAAGCATCCGTACCGCCCGCGTCCTCGCCGCTGTCGCCGCCCTGCCTCTCGCAGCCGCCCTGTTCTCGGGTGTCGCTCAGGCCGACAACGGCGCCCTCGCGGCCGACGGATCGATCGCTAGCGCGAACGCCGCCTTTGCCGCGATCGTCGGCAGCGGTGTAGGTGGTGACAACTTCGGTAATTCGACCACCACGCAACAGGTCGCCACCGGCGACGGGGCGTCCAATCAGAACAACACGGCGAGCGTGAACGGCTTCGGCTTCACCGCGATCGACCAGGACACCGCGGTCGTGAACTTCACGAACCTCTGGTGACCCGGCGGCCCGAGGGGGGCTTGACCAAGGGGTGAACGACAGCCTGTGCGGCGGTGCTTCGGCACTGCCGCACAGGCTGTCGTGCGTGGTGGGCGCGGGATGGGCGACCCCGTCCACGGCCAGGCCCCTCGGCTCGTCCGCCAGCTCGTCCGTCAGCTCGTCCGCTGGATCGTCCGCCGGCTTGTCGGGCGACCCGTCTGGTGGCCGTCTGGCGGCTCGGCGGCGGCCGCGACCGTGAACTCGGCAGCGACCTTGACAGTGCGTACGTATCTGACGGACAGTCAGAAATCCTGATCCGTACGCCTGGGAGGCAGCCGCCGTGCACCTCGCCCCGACGGAGCGGCAGCAGCAGCTGCGCGCCGAACTGCGCACGTACTTCCGTGAGGTGATGCCGGACGGCCCTCCGCCGGCCGACGACGCCGCGGAGCAGCGCCGGCTGCTGCGGCGGATCGGCGCCGACGGGATGCTCGGGCTCGGCTGGCCGGTCGCGTACGGCGGCCAGGGCCGCGGCCCCGACGAGCAGTTCGTCTTCTTCGACGAGGCATACCGGGCCGGCGCGCCCGTCTCCATGGTGACGCTGAACACCGTCGGCCCGACGCTGATGAGGTACGGCACCGAGGAGCAGAAGGCCTTCTTCCTGCCGCGCATCCTCAGCGGCGATCTCGTCTTCGCGATCGGCTATAGCGAGCCGGAGGCCGGGACGGACCTCGCCTCGCTGCGTACGCGCGCGGTACGGGACGGAGAGTCCTGGGTCGTCGACGGGCAGAAGATCTTCACCAGCAACGGCCAGAACGCCGACTGGATCTGGCTGGCCTGCCGTACGGATCCGGAGGCGCCCAAGCATCGAGGCATCTCGATCATCCTCGTCCCGACCGACGCGCAGGGGTTCTCCTGGACGCCGATCGAGACCGTGGGCGGGCTGACCACGACGTCGACCTACTACGACGGGATACGCGTTCCGCTCGGGCATCTGGTCGGCGAGGAGAACGGCGGCTGGGGGCTGATCACCAACCAGCTCAATCACGAGCGGGTGGCGCTCGCGGCGATCGGGATGCAGGCCGAGGACTTCTACGCGTCGGCGCTGGAGCGGGCTCGTACCCCCGATCCGGTGACTGGCGAGCGCAGGATTGACGAGCCGTGGGTCCAGTTTCGGGCGGCCGAAGTGCATGCCCGGCTGGCGGCAACGCGCCTGCTCAACTGGCGTTTGGTGGGGGATGTGGGGGCCGGTCGGCTGGCCCCTGGAGACGCGAGCGGCGTGAAGTTCGTGGGAACCGAATCCGCGGTCGAGGTGTATCGAATGTGTCAGGAAATCACCGGGGAGGCGGGGCTGATCCGAGCCGGCTCGCCGGGGGCGGCGGGGGACGGCGAGCTGGAGCGGATGAACAGGGCGGCGCAGATCAACACCTTCGGGGGCGGAGTGAGCGAGGTGCAGCGGGAGATCGTCGCGACGATGCGACTCGGCATGAAGAGCATGAAAAGGGGGCGGCGGTGACGGACGAGTTGTACGAACGATTGAAGGCGTACGAGGGCAGGGCATCCTCCTTCTCGGGCGTCGGCAGGGACCTGGTCAACGAACCGATGATCAGGCACTGGTGCGAGGCGATGGGCGACGCCAATCCGGCGTACACCGGGCCCGACGCCATAGCGCCGCCGACCATGCTCCAGGCGTGGACGATGGCCGGTCTGTCCGGCAGCACGGGCCGCTTCGGCGCGTACGACGAGCTGTCGGCTCTCCTCGACGGCGCGGGATACACCTCGGTGGTCGCGACCGACTGCGAGCAGGAGTATCTGCGGCCGCTGAGGCCGGGGGACCGGATCACCTTCGACTCGGTGATCGAGTCGGTGTCGGAGCTCAAGACGACGAAGCTGGGGTCGGGCCACTTCGTCACGACGCGCATGGACATCAGGGCAGACGGCGAGTCAGCTGGCGCGCACCGCTTCCGGATCCTCAAGTACGCCCCGGCCGG
Source organism: Streptomyces sp. NPDC051907 (assembly GCF_040681075.1). Lineage (NCBI taxonomy): Bacteria > Bacillati > Actinomycetota > Actinomycetes > Kitasatosporales > Streptomycetaceae > Streptomyces > Streptomyces sp. NPDC051907. The sequence continues at coordinate 97,956 of NZ_JBFAYB010000014.1, forward strand.
GCGCGCGAAGACCGACGGGAAGACCGACGGGAAGACCGACCGGATGGCCGGCCCTGGCACCAAGCCGAGCTCCAAGCCCGGCTCCCCTGCCGACTCCCCTCCCGGGCGGCCGCGCCCGGTGATCAACAGGGACAACGCGGGGTTCTGGGAGGGGGTGGCCGAGCGCCGACTGCTGATCCAGCGGTGCGGGGGGTGCGAGGCGCTGCGCTTTCCCTGGCTGCCGGGGTGCGGTGCGTGCGGATCGGCGGAGTGGGACACGGTCGAGGCGATCGGCGAGGGGACGGTCTACTCGTACGTCGTCATGCATCACCCGCCCTTCCCGGCCTTCGATCCCCCCTATGCCGTGGGGCTGATCGAGCTGGCCGAGGGCGTGCGGATGGTCAGCAATGTGGTGGGCACGCCGTACGACAAGGTGCGGATCGGGATGCCCGTGCGGCTCGAGTTCCTGCGGGTGGACGGGGAGCTGGAGCTCCCGGTGTTCAGAGGGTCGGACGCTGGGCTGGAGCCACCGCCGAAGTCGCAGCCGGAGCCGGAGCCGGAGCCGGAGCCGGAGCCGGCGGCGGCGGGCGGGGCGTCGGAGTCGGGCGGAGGCAGCGGCTGATGGACTTCACGCCTACGGAGGAGCAGGCCGCCGCGCAGGAGCTGGCGGCGCGGATCTTCGGCGATCTGTCCACGCACGAGCGACTGGTGGCCGCCGGGACCGGGACGGACGCGGAGCTGTGGAAGGCCCTGTGCATGGCGGGCCTTCCCGCGGCGGTGGAGGACATCGGGCTGCTGGGGCTGGTGCTGCTGCTGGAGGAGCAGGGGCGGACCACCGCGCAGACGCCGTTCGCGGCGACGTGTGTGTACGGACTGCTGCCGGTCGCCGCGCACGGCACGGAGGAGCAGCGGGCCCGGCTGCTCCCCGCGCTGCGTGAAGGGACGGCGGTGGCGACGGGGGCGCTCCCCGCCCACGCGAGCATCCGGCCAGTCCGGTCGCTGCAGTCGGACGGGCCTGCCTCGTCGGCGCGGCTGACAGGCTCGGCGCCCCTCGTTCCCTGGCTGCGGGACGCCACCCATGTGCTCGTCGCCGACGCCGAGCGGGCGCTGTGGCTGGTGCGGACCGCTGACGCCGAGGTGGCGCCCGTGGAGACCACCGCGCCCTGGGCGGCTGGGCGGCTCGAACTGTCCGAGACGCCCGCCGAGCGGCTCGGCGGACCCGGCGCCTACGGGTCCGTGCTGGCCATGAGCCGTACGGCCTTCGCCGGACTCCAGGCCGGAGTCTGCGCGGGCTCGCTCGCGCGGGCCGTCGAGCACACCTCGACCCGCGAGCAGTTCGGGCGTCCGCTCTCCACCAACCAGGGGGTGCTGCTGCGCGCCGCCGACGCGCACATGGACACGGAGGCGATACGCGTCACGGCGTACGAGGCCGCGTGGCGGCAGGACGAGGGCCTGGACGCGACCGCCGAGGCGCTGACCGCGGCCTGGTGGGCGTCCGAGGCCGGCAAGCGCGTCGTGCACGCAGGACAGCATCTGCACGGCGGGACCGGCGCCGACCTCGACCACCCCGTCCACCGGCACTTCCTCTGGGGCCGGCAGCTGGACGCCTACCTCGGGTGCGGTTCGGAACTCCTCGCCGAACTGGGCAAGTCGCTCGCAGAGAAGCCCGCAGAGCCGACACAGCCGACAGGCCCAAGGCAGCCAACAGGGCGAACGCAGCCAACAGACCCGACGCAGCCTTCGGAGTCCATGGAGTCAACGGAGCTCATCGATCTCAAGGAGCCCTCTCGTGAAAGCCGGTGACGAACTGCCGCCGCTGACCATTCCGATCACCCGCACGCTGATCGTCGCCGGGGCCGTGGCCTCCCGTGACTACCAGGACGTGCACCATGACGCCGAGCTCGCCAAGGAGAAGGGCTCCCCGGACATCTTCATGAACATCCTGACGACCAACGGTCTCGTCGGGCGGTACATCACCGACTGCCTCGGCGAGCGGGTCGTGCTCCGCAAGGTCTCGATCCGCCTCGGCGCGCCCAACTACCCCGGTGACACGATGATCTTGACCGGCGAGATCGCCTCCGTCGACGACGGGACGGCCCAGGTTCGGATCACCGGCGCCAACGGGATAGGCAACCACGTGACGGGCACGGTCACGGTCACCCTCCCCGACGCCGACACTCTGCCTGAAACCGCTGCCCTCCCCGACGCCGTCGCCCTCCCCGGGAGCCGGGCATGAGCATCGGCAGACGCGATTCGCTGGGCGGCCGGGCGGCCGTCGTCGGGATCGGGGCGACGGAGTTCTCCAAGGACTCCGGGCGCAGCGAGCTCAAGCTGGCGGTCGAGGCGGTGCATGCCGCCCTGGACGACGCGGGGCTCTCGCCGAGGGACGTGGACGGGCTGGTCACGTTCACGATGGACACCAGTCCCGAGATCACCGTCGCCCAGGCGGCCGGCATGGGCGAGCTCTCCTTCTTCTCCCGCATCCACTACGGCGGCGGCGCGGCCTGCGCCACCGTGCAGCAGGCCGCGCTCGCCGTCGCCTCGGGCGTCGCCGAAGTGGTCGTCTGCTACCGGGCGTTCAACGAGCGCTCCGGGCGGCGCTTCGGCTCCGGGGTGCAGCAGCGCGAGCCGTCCGCCGAGGGCGCGGCGCTGGGCTGGAACCTCCCGTTCGGGCTGCTCACCCCCGCCTCCTGGGTCGCGATGGCCGCGCAGCGCTATCTGCACACGTATGGACTGACGCCCGAGGCGTTCGGCCATGTCGCCGTCACCGACCGGCGCCATGCCGCTAACAACCCGGCGGCGTACTTCCACCAGAAGCCGATCACGCTCGCCGACCATGCGGCCTCGCGCTGGATAGTGGAGCCGCTGCGCCTCCTCGACTGCTGCCAGGAGACCGACGGCGGGCAGGCGATCGTCGTCACCAGCGTCGAGCGCGCCCGTGATCTGCCGAACCCGCCTGCGGTGATCGTCGCCGCCGCCCAGGGCGCGGCCCGCGGGCAGGAGCAGATGACCAGCTTCTACCGCGACGACCTCAGCGGCCTGCCCGAGATGGGCGTGGTCGCCCGACAACTCTGGAGGACCTCGGGGCTCGCGCCCGCCGATATCGACGTGGGGATCATCTACGACCATTTCACCCCTTTCGTACTGATGCAGTTGGAGGAGTTCGGGTTCTGCGGCCCTGGGGAGGCGGCGGAGTTCGTGGCGGCGGACGCCCTCCCGCTCAACACCCATGGCGGGCAGCTCGGCGAGGCCTATCTGCACGGGATGAACGGCATCGCGGAGGCGGTCAGACAGCTGCGGGGCGCCTCGGTGAACCAGATACCGGGCGCGGCCAGGACGCTGGTCACGGCGGGCACGGGCGTGCCGACGTCGGGGCTGATCCTGGGCGCGGACGACTGAGGGGCGCCGGGACAACGGCGAGGGAACGCGACACCGCGCGGCGACCGAGTGCTGACCCGAGTGGCGACCGGAACGGCAACCGTGCGAGGGCCGTGCGACGAGTGGGCGGCGACCGTCCGAGGGCCGGGCGGTGACCGCGCGAGGGCTGGGCGAGGGCCGTGCGAGGGCCGTGGTGAGGTCCCTCCCCTGAGGGTCTCATCCACCTTCAGGAGGTGTGGCCGACGGCGGCACTACAACCTGAGGCGGACTCGTCTTCGGGACCTGGGGCCGATCCGCGACCGTAGTACCCGCTCCTAGCGTGGACCTATGACCACGCCAGTCTGCACAAGCGCTTCTAGGGCCGCCCTGCCGGCGCCGTCGTACGCGACGCATGCGGCCTACGCGCCCCATGCGTCGACGCACACTCGCTACTCGTCGTTCTCGTCGTACGTACGGGCGCGGGGGCCCGTGCTGCTGCGTACCGCCCGCTCGCTCACCGCGAACCCGAGCGACGCCGAGGACCTGCTGCAGACCGCGCTCACCAAGACGTACGTCGCGTGGGAGCGGATCGAGGACCACAGGGCGCTCGACGGCTATGTCCGCCGGGCCCTGCTCAACACCCGTACCTCGCAGTGGCGCAAGCGCAAGGTGGACGAGTTCGCCTGCGACGAGCTGCCCGAGCGGGAGACGACGCCGGAGCCCGACCCGGCCGAGCAGCAGGTGCTGCACGACGCGATGTGGCGCGCCGTGATGAAGCTGCCCGACCGTCAGCGGGCGATGGTGGTGCTCCGGTACTACGAGGACCTGAGCGAGGCCCAGACGGCCGAGGTGCTCGGAGTCTCCGTGGGCACGGTCAAGAGCGCGGTATCCCGGGCCCTCGGCAAGCTCCGCGAGGACCCGGAGCTGACTCCCGTACGGTGATCCCGCTTCCCGGTGACGTCCCTCACGCGGTGATTCCTTACCCCCGGGTAGTGACATACCGCGCGGTACGTGAGCAGAATCTTCACACCCTTACTGCCACGTAGCGCTAGCGCCCACCGGGAGGACGCCGTGCTGAGCACCATGCAGGACGTACCGCTGACTGTGACCCGCATCCTTCAGCATGGGATGACGATCCACGGAAAGTCGCAGATCACCACCTGGACAGGGGAGCCCGAGCCGCAGCGCCGCAGTTTCGCGGAAGCCGGTGCGCGGGCGACCCAGCTGGCCAACGCCCTGCGCGACGAGCTCGGAGTCGACGGCGACCAGCGCGTCGCCACCCTCATGTGGAACAACGCCGAGCACGTCGAGGCGTACTTCGCGATCCCGTCCATGGGAGCCGTGCTCCACACCCTCAACCTCCGGCTTCCCCCTGAGCAGCTGGTGTGGATCGTCAACCACGCCGCCGACCGCGTCGTCCTCGTCAACGGCTCCCTGCTCCCCCTGCTCGCGCCGCTCCTGCCGCATCTGCCGACGATCGAGCACATCGTGGTCTCCGGCCCCGGCGACCGCGCGCTGCTCGCCGAGGCGCAGGCCGAGGTGCACGAGTACGAGGAGCTGATCGCCGGCCGCCCCACCACCTTCGACTGGCCGGAGCTGGACGAGCGGGCCGCCGCCGCCATGTGCTACACCTCCGGCACCACGGGGGACCCCAAGGGCGTCGTCTACTCCCACCGTTCGATCTACCTGCACTCCATGCAGGTCAACATGGCCGAGTCGATGGGGCTGACGGGCGCCGACACGACGCTCGTGGTCGTCCCGCAGTTCCATGTGAACGCCTGGGGCCTGCCCCACGCGACGTTCATGACCGGCATCAACATGCTGATGCCGGACCGTTTCCTCCAGCCCGCGCCGCTCGCCGACATGATCGAGCGCGAGAAGCCCTCGCACGCCGCGGCCGTCCCCACCATCTGGCAGGGCCTCCTGGCCGAGGTCACCGCGAACCCGCGGGACCTCACCTCCATGAAGCAGGTGACCATCGGCGGCGCGGCCTGTCCGCCGTCGCTGATGGAGGCGTACGACAAGCTCGGCGTGCGCCTCTGTCACGCCTGGGGCATGACCGAGACGTCCCCGCTGGGGACGATGGCGCACCCGCCGGCCGGGCTCAGCGCCGAGGAGGAGTGGCCGTACCGGATCACCCAGGGCCGTTTCCCGGCGGGCGTCGAGGCGCGGCTGATCGGGCCCGGCGGGGATCGGCTGCCCTGGGACGGCGAGTCCGCGGGCGAGCTCGAGGTGCGCGGCGGCTGGATCGCGGGCGCGTACTACGGCGGCGCGGGCGGCGACGACTTCAGGCCCGCGGACAAGTTCAGCGAGGACGGCTGGCTCAAGACGGGCGACGTCGGCGTCATCAGCCCCGACGGGTTCCTGACCCTGACCGACCGGGCGAAGGACGTCATCAAGTCGGGCGGCGAGTGGATCTCGAGCGTCGACCTCGAGAACGCGTTGATGGCCCACCCGGAGGTCGCCGAGGCAGCCGTCGTCGCCGTCCCGGACGAGAAGTGGGGCGAGCGCCCGCTGGCGACGGTCGTCCTCAAGGAGGGCTCGACCGCGGACTACGAGAGCCTGAAGGCCTTCCTCGCCACCAAGGTCGCCAAGTGGCAGCTGCCGGAGCGGTGGGCGGTGATCCCGGCGGTGCCGAAGACGAGCGTGGGCAAGTTCGACAAGAAGGTCATCCGCAAGCAGTACGCGGACGGCGAGCTGGACGTCACCCAGCTCTAGCGGCCCAGCTCTAGCGACGCGGCTCTAGCGACGCAGTTCTCTCATCCCGACGAGAGACGACAGAACAGAAGGGGGCGGCACTCGTCGAGTGCCGCCCCCTTCCCCTGTACGTGATCTCGTACCGCACGTGATCAGTTGGTGCCGATCTTCGCCAGCAGGTCGACGATGCGCGACTGGACCTCGCTGCTCGTGGAGCGCTCGGCGAGGAAGAGCACCGTCTCGCCGGAGGAGAGCCTGGGCAGCTCGGCCTCGTTGAGGCCTGCCGACGTATAGACGACGAGCGGCGTGCGGTTGAGCTGGCCGTTCGCCCGCAGCCAGTCGATGATCCCGGCCCTGCGGCGGCGTACCTGCATCAGGTCCATCACCACGAGGTTCGGCCGCATCTGGGTGGCGAGCGTGACCGCGTCCGCGTCCGCGCCGGCCCGGGCGACCTGCATGCCGCGCCGTTCCAGCGTCGCCGTGAGCGCGAGCGCGATCTCCTCGTGCTCCTCGATCAACAGCACGCGCGGCGGGTGCTGTTCGCTGTCGCGCGGAGCCAGCGCCTTGAGCAGTACGGCCGGGTCCGCGCCGTACGCGGCCTCCCGCGTCGCCTGCCCCAGACCCGCGGTCACCAGGACCGGCACCTCGGCGGCCACCGCGGCCTGCCGCAGGGACTGCAGCGCGGTCCGTGTGATCGGGCCGGTCAGCGGGTCGACGAAGAGCGCTGCGGGGAAGGCCGCGATCTGGGCGTCGACCTCCTCGCGGGAGTGCACGACCACCGGGCGGTAACCGCGGTCGCTCAGCGCCTGCTGCGTGGAGACGTCGGGCGCGGGCCAGACCAGCAGCCGGCGCGGGTTGTCCAGCGGCTCGGGGGGCAGCTCGTCGTCGACGGGCTGGGGCTGGGGCCGGTTGGCCACCTCGACCGCGCCGCCGGGGCCGTCCAACGGCTGCGGGCCCTCGGCGCCCTCGTCGGGAGCGCCGATGGCGTACGAACGTCCCTCCGTCCGCTCGGAGGCGAGCCGCGACCCGGTCTGGGCGGGCGCGGGAGCAGGAGCGGGCGCGGCCTGCGGATGCGGCCGCGCGGCCGACTCGGGCCGATCGCCGTCGGGGGGCGTGGCCAGCTTGCGGCGGCGGCCGGAGCCGAGCGGCTGGTTCTGCTGCTGGGCGATCTGCTGCGCGAACGGCACCCCCTGCCCGAGCGTGCGCACACTGAACGCCCGCCCCTGCGTGGAGTCCGCGCCCACGGCAGCCGCCGCGGACGCCGACGCGGTGACCGGCTCCTCGGCGGGCAGCGGCTGGGCTGCGGGCAGCGGCTGCGCGGTGTCGGGCAGCGCGAGCGGCAACGGCTGGGGCAGAGGCTGCGACTCGGGAAGCGGCATCGATACGGAGCCGGTGCCCTGGACCACGTCGGACGCGGGCGCGGGAGCGCCGGGGGCCGTGTGACCCAGGCTCTGGCCCTGGCCCATGCTCTGACCCTGGCTCTGGCCCTGTGCCTGAACCGCCGGGCTCTGGGCCTGGGCCTGTGCCTGAGAGTCGGTGCTCGCGGCAGCGCCCTCGCCCAAGCCGACGCCCGTGCCCACGCCCGCACTCACACCCGTGCCCACACCCGTGACGTGCTCGTCCGGAGCGGCCGTGTGGTGTCCGGTCGAGTCGTCCGTGGGGACGGGCTGCTGGGCGACCGGCTGCGGCTGGGCCGTCTGCGGCGCCTGCGCGGGCAGCGGCTGAGCCTCCTGGCGAGCGCGTCGGCGGCCCGTGGGCACCGGGTGCGGTTGCGGCGGGGTGTGGTCGGCGCCCGGATCGGTGCGTACGGCGTCGTGCCGGCCCGCCAGCGAGGAGTCCGCCTCGCCGGCGGTCGGCGGGATGCGGTCGGCCTCGGCCGGCGGCAGCGCGAACGGGGACCGTACGCCCTCCGCCTCGGCGGTCTGCGGCATCTCCGCCGGTGCGGCCGCCAGCGCGCGCCGGGCTCGCCGCCCGGTCGGCGCGGCAGCCCCAGCGGGAACCGGAGTCTGAGCAGGAGTGGGAGTCTGAGCAGCAGCGGAGGGAGGCGCGGGCAGCTCAGGCATGGTGCTGCGCCGTGCGCGCCGCCCCGACGGCCCCGGGCCCATGCCCTGCGCGTCGACCGGCACGCCCTGCGGCGGCACGGCCGCGCCGAGCGCCGCGCGTCCGGTGGACGCCGCGCTCTCCGCGCCGGTCACGACTGAGCCCTCGGCGGGCATGCCTGCGGGCAGCGCGCCCACGATGGCGTTCTGCTCGGCCGGACTGGGCCGCCCGCGCCGCCGTCCCGTACCGCCGCCCTGGCCGCCGCCCTCCCCGATGCCCGCGCCCGCGCCCGCGCCCGTGCCTGGGGCTGCGGCCGTCGCCGGCACCAGACCCGAACCGGGAGCCACGCCCGGGGCCAGGCCCGTAGCCGGAACCTGAGCTTGGCTCGGCGTCGCCGCCTGGGCCGGAATCAGTTCCTGCGGCTGCTGCTCGCCCTGGGCGGCGCGGCGCCGGCCCGTGGGCTGCGCGGCGACCGGGTCCTCCATAGCGATCGGGCTCTCCAGGAAGGCGTCCGTGGACGCCCGCCGAGCGCGCCGCCGCCCGCCGCCGCCCATAGTGCGCGGCGAGCTCTCCGTCGCGGTCTCCGCGTTCTGCTGCGCGGGCAGCGCCAGCGCGCCGTCCGACACGGCGACAGCACCGGTTCCCTCCGCGACGACGCCCTGGCCGTCGGACTGCACAGAGCCCAAGGCATCGGCCCGCTCAGCGCCCAGAGCAGCCGCCGAGGCGTCCGCCGGAACGCCCGCCGAGGCGTCCGTCGGCACCTCCGCCGGAGGGGCCGTCACGGTCCCGGAGCCCTCGCCGAGAGGCACCTCCAAGACGTACGCGCTGCCGCTCATCCCCGGCACCTCGTGCGTCTGCAGCACCCCGCCGTGCGCCCGTACGATCCCCCGCACGATCGGCTCGTGCACCGGGTCTCCCCCGGCGAACGGCCCCCGCACCTCGATCCGTACGACGTCGCCGCGCTGCGCCGCGGCCACCACGACCGTCGAGTCCACGTACCCGCCGCCCGGGAACAGCCGGGCCTTGCCGGTCGAGTCGACGCCGGCCACGTCCGCGATCAGATGCGCGAGGGCCGTCGCCAGCCGCCCGCCGTCCACCTCGGCCTCTATGGGCGGCGCGTGGACCGCGAACTGCGCCCGTCCCGGGCCGATCAGCTCGATCGCGCCCTCGACGCCGGCCGCGACGATCGAGTCGAGCAGCACGACGTGCTTGCGCAGCTCCTCCGTGCCCGCGTCGAGCCGCTGGTAGCCGAGGACATTGTCGACAAGCGTCGTCATCCGGGCGTATCCGGCGGCCAGATGGTGCAGGAGCTGGTTGGCCTCGGGCCAGAGCTGCCCGGCCGGGTCGGCGGCCAGCGTGCTCAGCTCGGCGCGCAGCTCCTCCAGCGGTCCGCGCAGCGACTCGCCGAGCACGGCGGTCAGCTGGGCGTGCCGGGCGGTCAGCTCCGCGAGCCGCTCGTCGCGGGTCTCGATCTCGGCGGCGTACCGCTCGGACTTGTCGGCGAGTTCGGCCGTCAGCCGCTCGGCGTCGTCGGCCGCCTCCGCCGTGAGCCGGTCCGCGGTCTCCTTGAGCTCCGCCGTGAGCCGCTCGGTCGTCTCCTTGAGCTCCGCCTCGTGCTGCTGCGCCAGCTCCTCGTACGGCCGGCGGTCGGTGAAGGTCATCACCGCGCCGACGAGCTGGTCCCCGTCCCGTACCGGCGCGGTCGTCAGGTCGACGGCGACCTTCGAGCCGCTCTTCGTCCACAGGACCTGCCCGCGCACCCGGTGCTTGCGGCCGGACTTGAGGGTGTCCGCGAGCGGCGACTCCTCGTACGGGAACGGCTCGCCGTCCCCCCGCGAGTGCAGGATCAGCGGGTGCAGCTCCTGGCCGCCCAGGTCGCTCGCGCGGAAGCCGAGGATCTGCGCGGCGGCCGGGTTGACCAGCACGACCCGTCCGTCGGTGTCCGTGCCGACGACGCCCTCGGCCGCGGCCCGCAGGATCATCTCGGTCTGCCGCTGCGAACGCGCCAGCTCCGCCTCGGTGTCCACGGTGCCGGAGAGATCCCGTACGACGAGCATCAGCAGCTCGTCGCCGGTGTAGCCGCTGTACGAGTCGTAGGCCTCGCGCCCGTCCTCCAGGCTGGCGCTGGTCACCTCGACGGGGAACTCGCTGCCGTCCGTGCGGCGCGCGATCATCCGGGCCGGCTTGGTGCGGCCGCGGTCGTCGGCCGCCTCGGGCCGGCGCATGGACCCGGGGATCAGCCGCGAGTCGAAGGTGGGCAGCAGATCGAGCAGCCCCCGGCCCACGAGCGCGGTGCCGGGCGTCTCGAAGAGTTCGAGCGCGATGGTGTTGGCGTTGACGACCGTGCCGTTGCAGTTGACGAGGACGAGCCCGTCGGGCAGCGCGTCGAGTATGGCGGCGAGGCGAGCAGCGCCTCGGGATGGCCTGCTGCTCACGAGACGCTTCCTCCCTGACCTACTGCCCTACTGCGTATTGCGGACAGCCGACCCCATCTTGCCCCTCTGGCCCCGGCCTGTCACTGCAGGGAGTCTAAAGGCAGCCGATGCGGCCGCGACGGCGGATGAGGGGGAGCTCTCACCAAGGTTGTGTGCGTGCGGCGTGCCGCACGGGCCTATGACCTGGTCTTCGGCAGTACCGGCACCAGCGTCTCCCAGCGCGAGATTTCGCATCCGTTCTTGAGGCTGAAGTGGGCGTCGACGGGCTGGCCGCGCCATGTTCCGACGATGTGCGCGGTGGCGTCCCCGCCGTACTGCTGGGTGCACATCTGGTCCTCGGGCACGGGGGCGAACGGGTTCTTGCCCTCCTGCGCCAGCTTGTCCAGACGGTCGCAGGCGCCCTGCGGCAGGGGGTGGCTGCCCTTTCCGCCGGCGGGGCCGCAGGCCAGCTCGTACTGTCCGCTGGTCCGCACGTTCCCCGTGTCGGCGGTGGTCACGGTCAGCTCGCTCTCCTGCTCGTCCTCCTCGACGACCGCGCCGGAGCCCTGAAGGAGGGGCGGCAGCGGAAGCGGGAGAGGGTCCGCCGACGCGGGGGCGGCGGGGAGGGCGGAGGCCAGCGCGGCGACGGACGCGGCGGCGGTGAGGACGAGGCGGCGCAGCATGAGAGCTCCTGGAGAGTCACGGGTCCGGCCGAGGCGCGGGGCCCTGCCATCTCTAACGCTCCGCACGCCGGGGCGTTGCGCAAGCGGGCTGCGCTGTGTGGGTGGGCCGTCGGACGGCGGGCTCGCCCGTCCGGGTCGCCGGGGCGCCCGCGCCCTGCGGCGCGAGCATCGGGGCCGGGCTTTGCCCTGTGGGCCGCGTGCCTAGTACCGTGGTCAGCGATTGGTGGCACGACACCGTGCTGTGTCATCATCTGCACGCACCACTCGCGCCCGCGCGGGTGTGCTGGAGGCGTCGCCTAGTCCGGTCTATGGCGCCGCACTGCTAATGCGGTTTGGGTCTTAAAGCCCATCGAGGGTTCAAATCCCTCCGCCTCCGCCAGTTGATCACCGAAGCCCCGGCCACACGGCCGGGGCTTCGGTCGTCTCCGGCTGTCTTCGGTCGTCTTCAGTCGCCGCGGGTGGTCGCCGGTCGCGTCCAGTCGTCTTCGGCCGCGCTCGGCCGCTTTCGGTCGCCGCGGGTCGCCTTTGATCAACACCGGTCGTTCTCTGGCGCCGGCTTCTGTGGAGGCGTCTCCTCCGAGGGGTCTTCCCTGGAGGCGTACAGCCAGGGCCATCTGCGGTGTTTTCGCAGGTCAGAGAGGGTGCGGCTAATGGATTTCGCCTGACGGCGCAGGTCATGTAATGTTGTTCCCGCAACGCCGACCAGGCAGAAAAGCCCGGAACGCCAAGCACTCGTAGCTTAACGGATAGAGCATCTGACTACGGATCAGAAGGTTGCAGGTTCGAATCCTGCCGAGTGCACAACAGGCCAGAGGCCCTGTGGATCAGTCCACAGGGCCTCTGGCTTTTTTCTTTGGCGGTAGTGCTGTGACGGCAGCTGTGGATCGCACGGTGACAGGGCAAGCGCGCAGACCATCGTCTTTCGTCCCATCTGTTGCCATCACCCCTCTCGTTCCGATAGAACCCGATATGCGCGGATCAGTGTGGCCTGGCGCTGGCTGAAGGTGACGTGCGCATGCCGTCCTTCTGGCGGATTCCTTGGCCGGGCAGCAGTCCCGCACCCCGGTGGGGCTCCCGGGGATCGATCGTGCGAACCAGGGGGGTATCACCGCATTGGCAATGACTAGGGGTGAAAAGGGATGGTTCGGCGGAGTAAGCGCTTTGGCCGTGGTGCTGCTCCTCATGCTGCTCAGCTCTTGTGGCGACGACTGTGAGGACGAGGCATCGGCGCCGGGTGTGACGGTCACCGTCACGGCCACTCCGAGCCCGGCTGGGAGCCAGGTCGGGAAGAGCGTCGACAGCGCCTCGGAGCGAGCACGGCAGAGCGGGCTGAGCGTTGCGGTCCACGACGCCAGCAATCAGGACGAGGCTCCAGGCGGGGGCTGGACGGTGTGCTTCGAGAAAGCGACCTTGAGCAAGGTCGACTTCGCTGCCGTGCCGGACGGGGCGCCGTGCCCGGAAAAGGATGGCTGGCGCATTCCCTGGCCCGAGATGCCGAACGTGAAGGGCATCACGTACGCCGAGGCAGTGGAGAAACTGGGGAATGCCGTCGGTCACGTAGCCATCGCGGCTGCCTACGAGGACGAGGCAGCCTACGACACGGATAACGAAGACGGTGACTACGCGAACTGGAAGGTGTGTTTCCAGAGCGTCAAGGCTGGAACTGCCCTGCCGTATGAACCAGATGTCACCCTGCACACCGTGGAGAACGGCGAGGCGTGTCCGTCGTCGAAGGGGCTTTACAAGGACCCCACGAACGATCCGGACTACGTCGACCCCGACGATGGACGGTCGGAAGACGACGGCAGCAGTGGGGACAGTGGCAGCAGCGAGGAGGACTACTACCCCGGAGACAAGGGTGGTTGCCCGCCTGGCGGTTGCTACAACCCGTGTCCGCCAGGGGGCTGCCGGTAGTGCGCAAGGGCCCGCGCCAGAGTTGCTTCGGTGCGGGCCCTCATAGGCGGTGTCTTGGCGTCGGGGTCCTGATCAGGGATCCGCGCCCGACCACCCGGAGTGCTGTCCAGGCTGACGGGTGGTCCGGCTCCTTGGGTTCGGGAGTCAGCTCAGGGCCTTGCCCACTTCGTAGACGGTGGGCCGGTCCTCCGGAGCGTGGCTGAGCATTGCGCTGATCAACGTGCCCAGTTCACCGGGCACCTTGACGGGACGTCGACTGCCGTTCGCCACCGCCTCCCTCTGGACCGGGCGGGGGGCGTCGTCCGGATACTCGACCGCCCGCCAGCCGGTCGCGGAGATGAGCAGGGACGCGCCGAGCGCGTAGACGTCCGCCTCCGGCGTCGGCTCGGCTTCTCCCGTGTCGAGCACGCTCCGCGCGATCTCCGGTGCCTCGTAGTGGACGAGGCAGCCGCGGAATGGGAAGTCGTACCACCCGGGCACATGTCCGCCTCCGGCAAGGGCGAGGTCGATGAGATGTGTCCGCTCCGGCCCGATGATGAAGTGAGCGGGCTGTACGTCACCATGGGCCCAGCCCTTGGCATGGAGTTCGGCCAGCGCCTCGACACAGCCCAAGGCCGCGCTGACGTGCGGTTCGACGGGTGAGTCCTGCTTACGGCAGGGCTCCCAGAGTCGGTACAGGTCCGGCCCGTTGCGCCATTGCTGGAAGTTCCACGTCCCGTGTTTCCACACGCCGTACGCGATGTCGTCGCGGCCGAGGCGATGCAGCACGGCCCCCTCACGGGCGGGAGCGAGCGCCGTCCAGGGCTGGGCGGGCCAGTCGGCGGTGGCCTCGATCGGACGACCGACCTTCACGGCGTACCGCCCCCGACGGCTCTCGACCTCCCAGACCGTTGAGCCCCGGCGATTGACGACCAAGCGCTGAGCCTTGGGCATGAGCGCGTCGCGCACGACGATCGGCAGTTCAGGGGTTGTCCCGGACAACGTCTGTTCTCCTTCCGGGCAACACGGCCGACTCCGTATCGAAGCCGGCCGCGCCGCTGGTGTCGTGTCGCTACGCCTGACCGTACGGACGGCCGCAGTCCGAGTCGCACTGCGCGAGGTTTGTGCCGTCCATGGTCCAGAGGTCGTCGAAGACCATGAACCCGGCCGCCTTCATCGCGTGCGCGGAGGCGGCGACCCTCTTCGGGTCACGGGGCCCTCCGCCCGGCGTGGGATTGTGGTGGAGGAAGCGGCCTGCGTACCGGTCGCAGAGAGCGGCGTACTCCTTCGTGTGCAGGATGAGCGCGTGCAGACCGAGGTCCACTTCGTCCGACGGGACCATGGGGACGGTGGCGGTCGCGGCGGCGACCACGAAGGCCACCGCCTGGTCTGCGATGCGCTCGGCCTGCTCGCGGGACTGCCGGTCGTGGACGATCACGAAGTGGGTGAGGCTGTCGAACAATTCCTCACCAGCCACCGCGCGACCGGTCTTCTGGTCATTGGCCGTTGCCGTCATACGAGTACTCCTTGTGTGTCGCTGTGCTCTGGCACTTGCGCCCGCATCGGTCGCCGAGGCGCCGCCTATAGCGACCGGGGGATGGAAGGCCGACCTCGAACGGGGAAGGGCGAGCCAGGGAAAGTGGCACCCCGTTCGGGGCGACCGGTCTACTGGCTGGTACCGAGGGCCATGCCGATTGCCAGGCCACACGATCCGCTGATCACGATGATGAAAAGGACCCCGGTGCACCGGCCGATGGCGCGCATCACAGGCCGTTCCGGCTGTTGCCGTTCTTGACGGCCAGGCGGGCGGTCAGTTCCTCCCGCGCAGTCGGCGCCACCACGTTGTCCGGCCTGGCGTCCCACTCGACGCCGCCACCGACGGGCCTTATCTGCACCCGGGCGCCGACCTCACCCATGACGACGCCGATACGTCCACTGCCGATGTCCTTCGCCAGTTCACCGATGCCTGGTCTGGTCTGCTGGTTGCTCGCCATGCGAACGAGCATCCTGCCGCCCATCAGGACGTCGGAACCTCGGACAAACCCCACTTCGGGACGTCCCGCGTCGGGTAGAACGTCCCTAGTGCCGTCCCCTGGTGTTAGGAGAGATTGGGTTGCCGAACGAGAGGTTACGAGTTGCTATGGCAGCCGGCGGCTGGACGTATAGCGCCCTCGCGAACAAGGTCGAAGTCGATCCCAAGTCGATCGAGCGATGGGTCAATCAGGGGCGAACGCCGCGTCGTGCAACGGCCATGCTGGCAGCGGAAACGCTAGAAGAAGACGTGCACGCTCTATGGCCCGCGCTCCGGCAGGCTCGCCCTGCCCGCGCTGTCAGTCCAGAACTTGTGGCTCTCTACGACCAGCGGGCGGATATCCCCGTGTCCACGTTCGTGGACATGCTGACCCAGGCCCGCGAGCGCATCGACGTGTTGGTGTACGCGGCCGTCTTCCTGCACGAGGCGTACCCGCGGCTCAACGACTTGCTGCGAGAGCGCGCTGCCGACGGATGTGCGATCCGTATCGCGATCGGCGACCCCGGCAGCCCGATTGTCCAACAGCGCGGCGAGGAAGAGAGGTTCGGCCACGGGATCGAGTCCCGATGCCGACTCGCACTCATGCACTACCGCCCGCTTGCCGGGGTACCTGGCATCGAGGTGCGGACCCATGCCACCACGCTCTACAACTCGATCTACCGTGCGGATGACCAGGCGATGGTCAATGCCCATGTCTGGGGCGTGAACGCCTACGGCGCTCCCGTGTGGCATCTTCGGCGCAGCGGAGAGGGCGGCATGTTCGACACCTACGCCAGCAGCTTCGACGCGGTATGGGAGACCGCGACGCCGGTAAGGGAAGGGTGACGATGGCACGGACCGAGTACTACGACGACCCAGCGGCACCTGAACCGAACAGCTTGGTGGTCGCCGCGTCCGCTGTGGTTACCGACGACGAAGGACGCATTCTCCTGCAGCGCCGGCGGGACAACGATCTCTGGGCGCTACCTGGTGGCGGTATGGAGATGACCGACTCACTTCCGGGAACGGCCGTCCGCGAGGTGAAGGAGGAAACGGGCCTGGACGTGGAGATCACCGGTCTCGTGGGCACGTACACCGACCCTCGCCATGTGATCGCCTACTCGGACGGCGAGGTGCGCCGACAGTTCAACGTCTGCTTCACCGCCCGTGTGGTTGGGGGCCGGCTTGCGATCTCGGACGAGTCCACGGAGCTGCGGTTCGTCAGGCCGGAGGAAATTGATCAGCTGCCTATGCACCACACGCAGCGGCTTCGGATCCGGCACTTTGTGGAGCACCGTGAGCGGCCCTACCTTGGCTGATCGAACCTGTGGCACCCGCATGAGGAGAGGGGCCTGGGCGTCGTGGCAGGCGATTTTCCTTGTGGAGCAATGCACCGCTGAGCTGTTGCGATTATCCGCAGGGCCTCGCCGTGAGCACTGCGTCAGGAGCTCAGGTGCTCGGCGGTCCTTCTGGTGTTGTGGCGTTCACCGACTCGGTGACTCCTTGGGACCGTTCTAGGCGCCGCTGACGGGCCCGTGCCACGCGAGCCGGGGACTGAAACAGCTCGTTCAGCACCTC
Organism: Streptomyces sp. NPDC051907; assembly: GCF_040681075.1. Lineage (NCBI taxonomy): Bacteria > Bacillati > Actinomycetota > Actinomycetes > Kitasatosporales > Streptomycetaceae > Streptomyces > Streptomyces sp. NPDC051907. The sequence goes on from NZ_JBFAYB010000014.1 coordinate 114,608, forward strand.
ATCCATGAGCGTCAATATCTCTTCGGCCGCCTCGTGATCAACTGGAATGAGATCGCCGTGGGCCACCTCATTTCCGCCGAATCGCACTTCGCGTGCCGCTTCCTTGATGTGCCCACGTAGTAGCCCCAGTTTGTAGAGCTCATCGATCTTCGCAATCAGGCACCCGTTGGTGACACCCTTCTCCTTCGCGGATGCCTCGACAGATCGTTGATCACGATTGTCAGCGATCAGCCGGGAAGAAGGCGGAGACCGCGCCCAACAGTCCTCCCGATCCTACGGATCAGAAGGTTGCAGGTTCGAATCCTGCCGAGTGCACAACATCGAAAGGCCCCCGGAGAGATCCGGGGGCCGTTCGCGTTGCCCGGCGGTCGCCGCCCGTAGCTGCGGGGCCGGCCGCGGAGGCGTGTCGGGTCAACCCCCGTATCTCTTCGCTGACTCGTCCTCTTGGGCGAGGCGGCGTAGCGCCAGCAGGGCGGGCTCCAGGAGGACGGTCAGCAGGACGGCGCGTTCGGCCTGCTCCAGGGGGTCTGCGGTGGCGTTCAGTTGGTCGAGGTCGAGGGTGGCCGTGCGCTCGGCGAGGGCGGCGTACGGGATGAGGGAGCGCCAGTCGTACTCCACGCCGAGGGTGCGCAGGGTCTCCAGAGTCTGGGCGACGACGGCCCTGGCCGGGGCGTGGGGGGAGACCTCCCAGCCCATCTCCGACAGCAGCGCGTCGGTCTCGGCGGCGCCTGGGCGGGCGGCGGGCTCGGTCGTGGACGTCGGGCGGGCGCCGAGGACCAGGCCGAGGATCTGGTGGGTGTCCGCCTCGTGCTCGGAGACGGCGGCGAGCACCTCGCGGGCGGCTTTGGTCGACAGTCCTCGGACGCCGATGAGGGCGCGGATCAGGCGGAGGCGGCGCAGATGGGCCTCGGTGTACTCGGCCTGGGTCGCGGCAGTGGGCCGGCCGGGCGGGAGGAGGCCCTCCCGGAGGTAGTGCTTGATCGTCGTGATCGGCACCCCGCTGCGGCGGCTCAGCTCGGATATGCGCACCGTTCTCCCTCTGCTCTAGCTATTAGAGAGTGTCACTCTCTAATATGGATAGTGTCACTGCCCATTTATGAAGGCGAGGAGAGAACGGTGCCGACACTTCCCTGGGTCACTCCGAATCCAGCTCCCCCTCAGACACAGGCGTTCGTCATGGCGTCCCGCTTCGAGGTGCGGTCCCTCAAGGACGTGCCGAGGTTCTTCGTGAAGTCGCTCGCGGCGTGGCGGCAGGTGCGGTCCGCGCCGGGGGCGCTGGGCGCGTCCCTGATCGCCCAGCCGACGAAGCGCACGTTCTTCACTCTTTCGGCGTGGGAGAGCCGGGACGCCCTCTACGCGTACGCGAGGGCCGAGCCGCACCGCGGGATCATGAGCGGGCTGCGGGAGACCATGCGCAGCTCGACCTTCACCTTCTGGGAGACGCCCGTCGAGCAGCTCCCGATCGACTGGGACGATGCGCGGCGCCGGCTCGTCGAACAGGCGCGCAGCGACGCCGGGTGAGGATCGCCAGAGCGGCGTCCGCTGTCGGCGCCCTCCGGTAGCCTCCCCGTTTTCGGGCGGAGGTCTGTATGGCGTGGCGGTGTGCCGGAATCAGTTGGCCGCAGGGGACGCGGATGCCTGTGCTGGCGTGGGAGGGGGGACGCGTCAGTCCGCTCACCCGGGGCAAGGAGCTCGGCTTCCGGGCCGAGGGCGAGCGCCGCTGCGTCGGGGCGCGCGGGAACGACTGCCCCCTCCAGGCGGTGGTCGCGGGGCGCGCGACGCAGGCGCGTTGCCCGGAGTGCGCGCGGCTGGAGCGGGCGCACTCCGTGGCCGCGGACACCATGGCCGACGACCCCCGCCCGTACCGCGTGTATCTCGCCTGGTTCGGGCCGGGGATGGTCAAGGTCGGGATCACCGGCGAGGGGCGCGGGGCCGCGCGGCTGCTGGAGCAGGGGGCCGTCGCCTTCACCTGGCTCGGGCGGGGGCCGCTGATGGCGGCGCGACGGACCGAGGAGCTGCTCCGTACGGCGCTGGGGGTGCCCGACCGGATTCCGTACGCCGCCAAGCGCGCCGTGCGCTCCGGTCTGCCCGACGCCGGGGAGCGGGCCGCGGAGATCGAGGCGCTGCACCGGCGGGCAATGGGGCTCGAAGGGTGGGCCGAGACGTTGGAGCGGCTTGAGTTCGAGGCCGTCGACCATGGGCAGACGTTCGGGCTGGACGGGCTGGACGGCGTGGGCGGGCTGCCGGCCGCGACCGGGGCGGTGCGCGAGCTGATGGACGGTGGGGTGGTCGCGGGGCGGCTGGTCGCCGCCGCCGGGCCCGATCTGCATCTGCGGACCGGGGACGGCGGGCTGATCGTCCTCGACACCCGGCTGCTGGCCGGCTGGGGGCTCGTCGGGGCGAACCCGAAGGCCGTGGTGACCGTGCCCCTCGTCGACGTCGGCGAGGCCGGGGAGAAGACGGTTCAGGACGGGCTCTTCTGACCGGGCGCCGACCCGGCCGACCTCCGGTCGGGGCGCAGCTCGCGGGCCCTGGCTTCGACGCGAAGGTCAAGTAATGGATCCTGTTTGGATCACTTACGGCAATGAGGGTGGACACCGCGCTGACCGGGCACGGAAAGTGGTTGGCATGAACATCAAACCGGTCGCCGCCTTCGAACCGCCTTACTACACCGTTGTCTTCACCTCCGTCCGCGCCGACGCCCCCGAGGGGTACGACGAGACCGCCCAGCGGATGGACGAACTCGTCCAGGAGGTGCCCGGCTTCCTCGGACAGGAGTCGGCCCGTACTCCTGGCGGACTCGGCATCACCATCGGGTACTTCCGAGACGCGGAGTCCATCGCCGCCTGGAAGCGGAACATGGAGCACCGGACGGCTCAGGGTCGTGGGCGGGCCGAGTGGTACGACAGCTATAGCGTCCATGTCGCCAAGGTGGAGCGGAGCTACGGGTTTGTGCGCGACTGAGGAGGCGGGGGGCGAGGTGGCCGCCGAGGCAGGGGCCGAGGCGGCCTCTGCGTCCGGGTCGGCTTCGGCGTCTGCGGACGAGTCGGCGGACGTGCGGGCGTTCTGGGGCCGCCTCGGGCTTCCCGGGCTCGTCGACGTCCACACGCACTTCATGCCCGAGCGCGTCCTCAAGAAGGTCTGGGCGTACTTCGACGCCATAGAGCCGCTCACCGGCGTGGAGTGGCCGATCGCCTATAGGCACGAGGAAGAGCGACGAGTCGCCCTGCTGCGGGAGTTCGGGGTGCTGGCCTTCACCTCGATGCTCTACCCCCACAAGGCCCAGATGGCCGAGTGGCTGACCGAGTGGGGCGCCGACTTCGCGCGGCGTACGCCGGGGTGCCTGCGGACCGCGACGCTCTTCCCCGAGGACGGCGTCGAGCGCTATGTCCGCGAGGCCGTCGAGAGCGGCGCGCGCGTCTTCAAGGCGCATGTGCAGGTGGGGGCGTACGACCCGAACGACGACCGTCTCGACCCCGTGTGGGGGCTGCTCGCCGAGGCCCGGATCCCGGTCGTCATGCACTGCGGGTCGGGCCCCCAGCCCGGCAAGCACACGGGACCCGAGCCGGTCGGCCGGCTGCTCGCGCGCCATCCGCGACTGCGGCTGATCGTCGCGCACTTGGGGATGCCCGAGTACGCCGACTTCCTCGACCTCGCCGAACGCCATAGAGACGTGATGCTCGATACGACTATGGCGTTCACGGACTTCAGCGAGCGCCTCATGCCCTTCCCGGAGCAGGAGCGGTCGCGACTGCTGGACCTGGGGGACCGGATTCTGCTCGGGACCGACTTCCCGAACATCCCCTACCCGTACGTCCATCAGCTCCACGCGCTGGAGAGGCTCGGGCTCGGGGACGACTGGCTGCGGGCCGTGTGCCATGACAACGGCGCCAGGCTGTTCGCCTTGCCCGCCGCCTGACCGGTCTCGCCGACCGGTCCCGCCGCATGCCCGGTCTCGTCGGCCGGTTCTCTCGCCGACGGGTTTCTCAGGGAATTCACAGGTACGCGCAAGAACCCTCTCAGAGCGGGGTCGCAGGGTACGGGCATGACCACGACCTCGCCCCAAGGGCGTACCGAACTGCTCAGGCTGGACGGAAGCCCCGTCCGGGTCCTCGTCGTGGACGACGAGGCGGCGCTGAGCGAACTGCTGTCCATGGCCCTGCGCTATGAGGGGTGGGAGGTGCGCAGCGCGGGGGACGGCGAGGGCGCGGTGCGCGCGGCGCGCGAGCTGCGGCCCGACGCGGTGGTGCTCGACATGATGCTCCCCGACATGGACGGGCTCGCCGTCCTGGGGCGGCTGCGGCGCGAACTGCCCGACGTCCCCGTGCTCTTCCTGACCGCGCGGGACGCGGTCGAGGACCGGATCGCCGGGCTGACGGCCGGCGGCGACGACTACGTCACCAAGCCCTTCTCGCTGGAGGAGGTCGTGGCCCGGCTGCGTGGGCTGATCCGGCGGTCCGGGACGGCGGCGGTGCGCAGCGAGTCGCTGCTCCTCGTCGGCGACCTGACCCTCGACGAGGACAGCCATGAGGTCGCCCGGGGCGGCGAGTCCATCCATCTGACGGCGACGGAGTTCGAGCTGCTGCGCTTTCTCATGCGCAATCCGCGGCGCGTGCTGTCCAAGGCGCAGATCCTGGACCGGGTCTGGAGCTACGACTTCGGCGGCCAGGCGAACGTGGTCGAGCTGTATGTCTCGTATCTCCGCAAGAAGATCGACGTGGGGCGGTCGCCGATGATCCACACCCGGCGCGGTGCCGGATATCTGATCAAGCCCGGGGAGTAGGCGCGGTGAGCGGTCGGCGCACCGCAAAGGGGCACGGTCGGCGTGGCGAACACGGCCGCTATAGCGAGCATGGCAGCTATGGCGAGCGCGGCCGCTATAGCGAGCGCGGAGGCGGGGACAGAGACGGGAACGGGGACGCGGGCGGAGACGCGGACGGGGACGGGCAGGGCGGCGATGTCCGGGGGCGGCGCGGGCGGCGCCGCTGGAGATCGCGGTCGCTGCGGAGCCGGCTCGTCGTCTCCGCCGTCGCGCTGATCGCCGTCGTCGCCGCGGTGATCGGCACGGTCACGACGATCGCGTTCCGTACGTACCTGTACGGACAGCTCGACGAGCAGCTGGAGACGGTCGCGATGCGCGCGGCCGGGCCGCCGGGTGCCCCCCTCGGGCGGGCGCCCAAGGACGTGCCCGACAAGGGGCTGCTCGGATTCGTCACCGGCGGCACGCCCGTCGGCAGCGTGGGCGCGCTCCTCGACGAGGACGGCGCGCTGGGCCCGGCCGTCGCGAGCACCTACCCGGGGGCGGAGGGGACCGAGCCGCAGCAGACCAAGCTCACCGAGGCGCAGAGCGCGGCTCTGGCCGCCGTGCCGCGCGACCGCGAGGTGCACACCGTCGAGCTGCCTGGCCTGGGCGACTACCGGGTCGTGTACGTCGAGGGCGGGCGCGGCGCCTTCCTCGTCGGCCTTCCGACCAGCGAGGTGCAGAAGTCGCTGAGCACGCTCGTGGTGGTCGAGGTCAGCGTCACCGGCGCGGGGCTGATCGCCGCCGGAATCGCGGGCGCCTCCCTGGTCGGGGTGGCGCTGCGGCCGCTGCGGCGGGTCGCGACGACCGCGACCCGGGTCTCCGAACTCCCCCTCCACCGCGGCGAGGTGGCCCTGCACGAACGCGTCCCGGAGGCCGAGGCCGATCCGCGCACCGAGATCGGACAGGTCGGCGCTGCGCTCAACCGCATGCTCGACCATGTGCACTCGGCGCTGCACGCGCGGCAGGCCAGCGAGACGCGGGTACGGCAGTTCGTCGCGGACGCCAGCCATGAGCTGCGTACGCCGCTGGCGTCGATCCGCGGGTACGCCGAGCTGACGCGGCGCGGGCGGGACGAGGTCGGCCCGGACACCCGGCATGCGCTGAGGAGGATCGAGGCCGAGGCGACCCGGATGACGGGCCTGGTGGAGGACTTGCTGCTGCTCGCGCGGCTGGACGCCGGACGCCCGCTCTCGTACGAGAGCACTGATCTCTCGCCGCTCGTCGTGGACGCGGTCAGCGACGCGCGGGCGGCCGGCCAGGACCATGCGTGGCGCCTTGAGCTGCCCGACGAGCCGGCGACCGTACGGGCGGACGCGCCCCGGCTCCAGCAGGTGCTCGTCAACCTGCTGGCCAACGCACGCAACCACACCCCGCCCGGGACCACCGTCACGGCCCGGGTGCGGTGCGGCGGCGAGGCGGTCCCGGAGAGTCCGGGGGCCGACGACACGGTGGTCGGCGGCGCGGCGGTCCCGGGCTGCTCGGGAGCCCCGGGCGCCGGGGGCGCCGTGGTCCTGGAGGTCGAGGACGACGGGCCGGGCGTCCCGCCCGAGCTGCTCCCCCATATCTTCGAGCGGTTCGCGCGCGGCGACGCGTCCCGATCGCGGCACGCCGGGTCCACCGGCCTCGGACTCGCGCTCGTACAGGCGATCGTCACCGCCCACGGCGGCCAGGCGAGCGTGCGCTCGCGGCCGGGGCACACCGTCTTCCGCGTGGAGCTGCCCTACGACGGGACCGCCGCGACCGCGCCACCGGCCGCGTACGGCTCCGCGCACGGCTCCGCGCACGGCTCCGCAAACGGCTCCGCTTACGACTCCGCTTACGACTCACAGACGGGCCACAGGCTGATCACACAGCCGTGACAGCGCCCCCGTCGAGTGTCGGGAGCATGCGAACCGACGCCCCAACGGGGACCCTGCCGGCCCGGGAGCATCTGCTCGCCGACACGGCCGAACTGCCCGTACTCGACGTGGTGATCCCGGTCTACAACGAGGAGGACGACCTCGAGCGGTGCGTGCTGCGGCTCCACGACCACCTCGCGCGCACCTTCCCGTACCGCTTCCGGATCACGATCGCGGACAACGCCAGCACCGACGCCACCCCCCAGGTCGCCGCCCGCCTCCACCGCACGATTCCCGAGGTACGGGCGTGCCGCCTGGAGGAGAAGGGGCGGGGGAGGGCGCTGAGGACCGTGTGGTCGTACTCCGACGCGCCCGTCCTCGCCTACATGGACGTGGACCTCTCCACCGACCTCAACGCCCTGCTGCCGCTGGTCGCTCCGCTGATCTCCGGGCACTCGGACCTGGCGATCGGCTCGCGGCTCGCACGCTCGTCGCGGGTGGTGCGGGGCGCGAAGCGGGAGTTCGTCTCGCGGGCGTACAACCTGATCCTGCGCGGCTCGCTCGCCGCGCGCTTCTCCGACGCCCAGTGCGGGTTCAAGGCCATCCGGCGGGAGGTCGCCGAACGCCTGCTGCCGATGGTCGAGGACACCGGCTGGTTCTTCGACACCGAGCTGCTCGTCCTCGCCGAACGCGCCGGGCTGCGCATCCACGAGGTGCCGGTGGACTGGGTCGACGACCCCGACTCCACCGTGCACATCGTGAGCACGGCCACGGAGGACCTCAAGGGCGTCTGGCGGGTCGGGCGGGCGCTGGCGGTCGGCGCGCTCCCGCTGGACCGGCTCGCCCGGCCCTTCGGCGACGACCCGAGAGACCGGCAGCTCAGCGGGGTGCCGGGCGGACTGGCCCGTCAGCTGGTCGGGTTCTGCGCGGTGGGCGCGCTCTCCACGCTGCTCTATCTGCTGCTGTACTCCGGCTTCCGGGTCGGGGCGGGGGCCCAGATCGCCAACGCGGGCGCGCTGTTGCTGTCCGCCATAGCGAACACGGCGGCGAACCGGCGGCTCACGTTCGGGGTACGGGGCCGGGAGCGCGCGGTGCGCCATCAGGCGCAGGGACTGGTCGTCTTCGGCGTCGGCCTCGCGCTGACCAGCGGTTCGCTGGCGGCTCTGGACGCGGCGGCCGGGAGCCCGTCGCACGGGACCGAGCTGGCCGTGCTCATCGTGGCGAACCTGGCGGCGACGGTGCTGCGGTTCCTGCTCTTCAGGGCGTGGGTGTTCCCGGACCGCCGACACGACCACCCGCGCCACCCGCGCCACGCACGGTCGCAGACACCACGGACACCGCAGGTGCCACGGGCACTACAGGCACCACAGGCGCAGGACCCCCAGGGCCCGCACTCGCCGCAGAACCCGCCCTCCCCGCCGTACCCGCTCGACGCCCAGAACGTGAGGACCGACCGATGACCACGACGCTCCACCCCCACGGCGGCCTCGCCCCCGGCCAGCCCGCCCGGCCCGCCCAGCCCGGCCGCGTCCGGGCTGGCGCCGGACCGCTCGCCCGGCTCTGGCGCGGGCGGGAGGCCGACGCCCCCTGGGTGCGCCCCGCCTTCCTCGCCCTCCTCCTGGCCACCGCGCTGCTCTACGTCTACGACCTCGACGCCTCCGGCTACGCCAACTCCTTCTACTCCGCGGCCGCCCAGGCCGGCAGCGAGAGCTGGAAGGCGTTCTTCTTCGGCTCGTCCGACGCGGCCAACTCCATCACCGTCGACAAGCCCCCGGCCGCGCTCTGGCCGATGGCCCTGTCCGTGCGGCTGTTCGGCCTCGGCTCGTGGCAGATCCTGCTGCCCGAGGTGCTGATGGGCGTCGCGACGGTCGGCGTGCTGTACGCGGCCGTGCGCCGCCGCTTCACGCCCGCCGCCGGGCTCATCGCGGGCGCGGCGCTGGCGCTGACGCCGGTCGCGGCGCTGATGTTCCGCTTCAACAACCCGGACGCGCTGCTCGCGCTGCTGATGACCGTCACCGTGTACTGCGTGCTGCGCGCCCTCGAGGGCGCGCGGACGAAGTGGCTGGTGTGGGCGGGCGTGGCGATCGGGTTCGCGTTCTTGACCAAGACCCTTCAGGCGTTTCTGATCCTGCCGCCGCTGGCGCTGGTCTACGCGGTCTGCGCGCCGACGACCCTGCGCAGGCGGCTCGGCCAACTCCTGCTCTCCGGCCTGGTCGTGCTCGTCGCGGGCGGCTGGTGGGCAGCCGTCGTCGAACTGTGGCCGGCGGACTCGCGCCCGTACATCGGCGGCTCCCAGAACAACAGCTTCCTGGAGCTGACCTTCGGCTACAACGGCCTCGGCCGGATCAACGGCAACGAGACGGGAAGCGTCGGCGGTGGCGGCGGGGGCCGTGGCGGCGGCTGGGGCGAGACCGGCGTCGACCGGCTGTTCAGCGCGAACATCGGCGGCCAGATCTCCTGGCTGCTGCCCGCCGCGCTGCTGCTGCTCGTCGCGGGGCTCGTGCTCACCTGGGGCGCCGGGGGCACCTCGGGCACCGGGGGCGGCGCCCAGGGTGGAGAGCCCGGGAAGCGGACGGACACGGCGCGCGCCGCCTTCCTCGTCTGGGGCGGCTCGCTGCTGGCGACCGCGGCGGTCTTCAGCTTCATGGCCGGGATCTTCCACGAGTACTACACGGTGGCGCTGGCGCCGTACATCGCCGCGCTCGTCGGCATGGGCAGCACGATGCTGTGGGAGGAGCGTACGAAGCTGATCGGCTCGGCGGCTCTCGCGGGCACGGTCGCGGTGACGGCGTACTGGTCGTACACGCTGCTGGGCCGGAGCGCGGACTATCTGCCGTGGCTGCGCTGGGCGGTGCTGGCCGGCGGTCTCGCGGCGGCCGCGGGGCTGCTGTTCGCGGGCCGGGGCGGGCGTCGACTGGCGCTGGGCGCGGCCGGGCTGGGGCTGGCGGCGTCGCTGGCGGGGCCGTTGGCGTACACCCTCACGACGGTGAGCGAGGGGCACGCGGGGTCGATCGTGACGGCGGGTCCGACGGTGTCGGGCGGGCGCGGGATGATGCCCGGCGGGCAGCCGGGCGGTGGGTTGGGCGGTGGGCCGGGTGCCGGCGGTGGCGGCGGGCGGATGCAGCCCCCGGGGCAGCAGGGTCAGGCCCAGCCGGGCCCGCGAGGGCAAGGCCAGCCTGGCCAATTGGGCCAGAGCCCGGGCCCTGGCCAGCAGGGTCAGCTGCCCGGCGGCTTCCCCGGCGTGGGCCCGGGCGGCCAAGCAGGTCAGGGAAGCCCGGGGGGCCCGGGGGGCCAGGGCGGCCAGATGGGCGAGTGGCGCGGCGGCGGCATGGGCGGGCTCCTCAACGGCGCGAGCGTCAGCTCCGCGACCCAGGCCAAGCTCTCGCAGAACGCCGACGTCTACACCTGGGCGGCCGCGGCCATCGGCTCCCAGAACGCCGCCAGCTACCAACTCGCCACCGAGAAGCCGGTCATGGCGATCGGCGGGTTCAACGGCAGCGACCCGTCGCCGACCCTCGCGCAGTTCAAGCAGTACGTGGCCGACGGCCGGATCCACTACTTCATCGCGAGCGGCGCCGAGGGCGGAGGCGGCGGCCGGGGCGGCGGGCCCGGCGGCGGCGCCAGCTCCGCCATCACGGCCTGGGTCGAGGCGACCTTCGCCGAGGTCGCCGTCGACGGCACGACTCTCTACGACCTGACCGACCGGAAGTAACT